>NZ_VOZC01000012.1:0-85182 GCF_013419975.1 Acinetobacter sp. YH12041
CAAAGCACGTAGTGTTCATGGATTTCTAGGAGGGATTTACGCGTCCTTGTGTGCATATCAACTGATCCATAAAAATAAGCCAACAATTCAAATTATGAAGTCATCGGCTTAAGCAGGATTCGGGTTATATTAAATACTATTTTTAATTTTATCAGTTATTATAAGACTATAACTAATTTCATAGTGAGATAAATATAAAAAAGCTTCAAACTAATTTGATTACTCTAACTTAGTTTGAAGCTTTATAATAGCAATTAATTTATCCTTATATTTTAAGTAAATTTAATTGCTATAAATTAAATTTATCTTAATCACCATCTTTTGAAGCCTTATAAGCATACGCATAGTTATATCCGTACCCATAACCATTACCTGGCCCTTTTTGTACATCATTAAGAATAACACCATTAACTTTCACATTAGCCTGTTCAAAACGAGTGACAGTAATTTCAAGCTCTTTAATTTGTGTTTTACCATGACGTGCAATTAATAGATTCACACCAGCATATTGTGCAATGATGATACCATCAGTTACGGCTAATATCGGCGGAGTATCAATCAATACGTAATCAAAACTAGCTGAAGCTTGCTCGAGAAAAACTTTGAACTTATCTGTACTGAGTAATTCAGATGGATTTACTGGACTTTTACCTCGAGTAACAAAGAACAAGTTATCAACCTGTGAGTTTTGAACTACATCTTCATAGCTATTTTGATGATTTAATAGTTCGGATAAACCTGGTTGTACTTCTTTATTAAAATATTTATTTAAATAACCACGACGTAAATCACCATCAATCACTAATACGCGACTTCCGCCTTGAGCCAAAATAGTCGCTAAATTGGTAGTAATAAATGACTTACCAATTTCAGGAGCTGGACCTGAAAGTGCAATAATATTATTTTTGGCATTGCTCAAAGCAAAATGGATTGCAGTACGCATACTGCGTAAGCTTTCAATTGCAATATCACTACTATCTTTAACCGCAAGAATAGGGATGCTCTTTTTCTTTTTCAGTAAATTGACGCGACTTTCTTGGAGAGGAGATCGAGGAACTGTTGCATATACAGGCAGATCTAACTCTCTTTCAATTTGTGCTGAATCCTTGATTCCTGAACGCATCATATTGCGCAATAAAGCAAGTAATGTTCCTAAAAAACCGCCTAAGAAAATAGATAAAATTATAATTTGTAATTTCTTTGGTTTAATCGGTTCAATTGGTTCTACGGCAGTATCAACAATACGTACATTACCAATTTCACCGGCTTTAGCGATGCGAAGTTGTTGATAAGTATTAAGTAATCCGGTATATAACTGTTGTTTAACTTCAACCTCACGATAAAGTTGTAAGTAACGACGTTGTAAATCAGGAAGCTGCTTTAAAGTATTACTCAATGCTGCAATTTTACTATTAATTGCACCGAGTTGAGCATTCATTTGTTCCATTACTGGATGTTCTTCAGTATAACGTGCAGAAGCTTCAGCAACTTTAAGTTCAAGTTCAGCTTTTTGTGTTTCTAGAGCAATACTTTGAGTCAAATACAGTTCTGATTCTTTAGTTAAGTCCACAGTATTATATTGTTGACGGAACTGGTTAAATTCACGTTCTACCTGATCTAGCTGTTGGCTCAACTCAGGGAGTTGTTCATCTAGAAACTTCAATGTTTGGGCAGATTCAGCTGAACGACGTTCAATATTTTGCTGGCTATAGGCTGTTAAGATGGCATTCAATACTTGAGTAATATGCTGTTTATCTTGGCCCTGATAATTTAATCCAAGTACACCCGTCATTTTACCTTTTTCAGCCACTGAATAATTATTAAGTATGCGTTGCACTGCTGCAGGTAAAGTCAGCTTTTTAATATTATAAGTAGAATCTAAGGGATCTTTGCTATAAATGGCGACTTTCCAAAGACCATATCTTGATTGAATTTGACTGGTTTGGTTTAAAGGAGCAGTAAATATAATGTCATTTGTTGCTGCATCAGTTAAATTATATTTATTATGATCGAAACTTAATAACAGATTTTTGTTTTTATAATAGTTTGGAATATTAAACTGTCTTACATCAAAGCTCTGTTGATTATCTTTGAAGAGTACTGATTTTGTCGTATATTGGATATCATAATTATGATTTTTTAATAATCGATTCCAGATCGAATCTTCAGTACCAGAAATTACAAGGTCTAAGTTTAACTGGTTAATTACTGAACCAAGCACAAGACGTGATTTTAAAATCTCGATTTCAGCTTGAGCCGGAGATTTTTGCTCAATCATATTAGAAAGGTCACCTAATAAAGCTGCTGATGCACCTTTATTATCTTCTACTTGTACCAGGGCATCTACGTTATAGGTATCTGGAGTGATCCTTAGATATAATAAAGCTGCAATTAAACTCAATAATATACAGATCGTGATCAGTTTCCATTGAGCAATTAAGGAAAAAAATAATTCCTTCAGATCAATAGTATCTTCGGTATTGGCAGTTTGGCTCATAATTTAAATATCAAAAAGTGAAAATATTAAAAAACTTAAATATATTTTTTCCAGTCAGTAATGCAGTCTTGAATCAATCTACAAGTTTCATCAAAGACTGTTTGATCATGCTGATAAGGATCGGCAATATTTTTACTTTGCCAATGCCCCAGTCTAAAGGTTTTACCTTTAGCAAAAGGCCAGGTTTGTTCTATATGCTTTTGCTGATTTTGGCTCATAACTAATATTAGGTCGGCTTTTTTAATGAGTTCTGCATTTAGTTTTTTTGCAACATGAGGACTCATATCAATTCCAAAGCGTTGCATACACAGACTCGCTTTTTCATCAGCTGCATGACCAATTAAACCAGAAATACCTGCAGATTCAATATTTAAATGAGGATATTCCTGTTTTAAAAAATATTCTGCCATTGGGCTACGACAAATATTACCAATACAGACCACTAAAATATTGTTAATTTTCATTAGTTCCCCAAACGATCTAAATTATACAATGCATTTGAGAAAGGAATAACCTGGTTAACTACACGTTGCCAGCGTGCAAGACCTGAAGCATCTACATAAACAATATCATTGCTACGCATTTTAAACTGATTTGCTAGGCCAAAGTCCCCAATATTACTGAGATCCATATGATATATTTCTGTCATTGGAGAATTGATATTACTACGTACTACATAGATTTTGCTGCGACTAGCAGAAAGTGGATTTAATCCCAAGCTTTCCCCAATTACATCGCTAAGACTCATGCCTTGATCCCTTATAGGTAGTGACTGGTTTTTACCTGACTCACCCATAACGTAAATTTTTTGATTCTCACGATTATTGACATATAGGGTGTCATTAGGCTGTATTAATAAATTATGTAGAGAGAATCCGGCTTTTTCTAATTCTAAGGTATTCAAACTATAGGAACGTCCCTGACGGACTAATGTAATAGATGTATTATCACCTTGTTGAGGATTGATACCACCTGCCATTCCTAATGCTGTATAAACGCTCACAGGTTGGTCGTTGAGATAAAACTGGCCACCTTTTACAACATTGCCCTGAACCGAATATCTTTTACCTTGATATGATAATACCCGAACGATGACATCCGGAGTCTTTAAGTAACGTGATAACTGGCTACGTAATTCACGATTGACCTGAGCTACTGATTTTCCTGAAGCTTGATAGCGTCCAATAATTGGAAAATGAATATAGCCATCTGAATCGATCTGGAAGCCATTCGCTTGTGCAGACTGGTCACTCGTAATATTACTTGCAGAGGTAAGTTCTGGATAAGCCCATAAATAGA
This sequence comes from Acinetobacter sp. YH12041, assembly GCF_013419975.1. Classification (NCBI taxonomy): domain Bacteria; kingdom Pseudomonadati; phylum Pseudomonadota; class Gammaproteobacteria; order Moraxellales; family Moraxellaceae; genus Acinetobacter; species Acinetobacter sp. YH12041. Next base: position 3,797 of record NZ_VOZC01000012.1, read on the forward strand.
TAGATAAAATATCACCCGGACTCAACTGGTAGCTGCGGTGTGATGTACTAAAAAGATGAGCATATTCTTGTTGAATATTATGTACAGCAGGCTGAGCAGCCATAATTGATTCTTGATCTAGCTTAATGACATTTACTGTAGTACCGAGATCAGTTTGGTAAACACCCTCACTAGGTAAGTCATTTGTTTGTAGACCAGAGGTGATTGCACACCCTGTAGTGGTGATACCACATGCCAATAAAACAGCTAATTGAAAGTGTCGCACAGGCTTTCCTAAATATTAATTTTTAGATTCATTTAAATTGAAGTTATTCTACCGAAGTTACTGGTTATATACATAACAATTTGTAACTTATTACCAGTTTTTTTAAAGGGAAAAATTAGGTTTATAACAGATAATAATTGTATTAAATAAAATACCAAATTTTTACAAAAAATATACATTACTTTATATTTTAAGTTATTTGAGCACAAATCATAATAGAAATTTTATTGTTTTCTGATACTATTCGTGCCGGAAGATTTAATCTCTATAAGCACAGTATAAATAAGGCGTTGACATGCTATCTATTGCAGATTTAAAAATTGCGGTGATTGGTTTAGGTTATGTAGGTTTGCCACTTGCAGTAGAATTTGGAAAAAACTTACCAGTTGTAGGGTTTGATATTCACAAAAAACGGATTGATGAACTAAAAGGTGGGCAAGATCATACATTAGAAGTATCTCCAGAAGAACTCAAACAAGCTATTCATTTAAGCTATTCTGCTAATTTAGAAGATTTAAAAAATTGTAATTTTTTTATTGTCACTGTTCCCACACCAATTGATGAATTTAAACAGCCTGATTTAACACCATTAGTAAAAGCATCAACAAGTATTGGTAAAGTACTCAAAAAAGGTGATGTGGTTGTATATGAGTCCACAGTGTATCCTGGTGCAACTGAGGAAACTTGTATTCCTGTTTTAGAACAGGTATCTGATCTGAAATTTAATCAGGATTTTTTTGCAGGTTATAGTCCAGAGCGAATTAACCCAGGTGATAAGCTTCACCGTGTGACTAATATTCTAAAAATCACCTCAGGCTCAACTCCTGAAGTCGCTGAGTTCGTTGATCAAGTATATAATTTGATTATTGAAGCAGGTACGCATAAAGCAACCAGTATTAAAGTAGCTGAAGCTGCAAAAGTCATTGAAAATACCCAACGTGATGTCAATATTGCTTTAATTAATGAGTTGGCAGTAATTTTTAATAAGATGGGAATTGATACTGAAGCAGTATTACAAGCTGCAGGTACCAAGTGGAATTTCTTACCTTTCCGCCCAGGTCTAGTGGGTGGTCACTGTATTGGTGTTGACCCGTATTATTTAACGCATAAAGCACAAGCAATTGGCTATCATCCTGAAATTATTTTAGCGGGTCGTCGTTTAAATGATGCGATGGGTGCTTATGTTGTCACTCAGCTTGTGAAAGCAATGATTAAGAAAAAAATTCAGGTAGAGGGTGCTAAAGTTTTGGTGCTTGGTTTGAGTTTTAAAGAGAACTGCCCAGATATTCGTAATACGAAAATTATTGATATTGTGCATGAACTGCAAGAATACCATATCCAAGCTGATGTTTATGATCCTTGGGTAGATGTAGCTGAAGCACAGCATGAATATAACATCACTCCAGTTCAGCAATTAGAACAAGGTCAGTATGATGCTGTCATTTTGGCTGTAGCACATGATCAATTCAAAACTATGGGTGCTACTGAGATTCGCGCTTTAGGCAAGCCAGAGCATATTTTATATGATTTAAAATATGTATTAGATCAATCAGAATCTGACATTCGTCTGTAATTTCTAGGGACTATAAGCATGAGCCAATATCAAACTGTATGTAAGCAATTAAAGCAAAATCCTAAAACTTGGTTAGTCACAGGAGTTGCAGGCTTTATTGGCTCTAACCTTTTAGAAACTCTATTAAAACTTAATCAAAATGTGGTGGGACTAGATAACTTTGCCACTGGTCATCAGCATAATTTAGATGAAGTTCAGTCTTTGGTTACACCTGAGCAATGGGCTCGATTTAACTTCACTCAAGGTGATATTCGAGAGTTTGCCGATTGCCAAAAAGCCTGCCAAGGTGTGGACTATGTGCTGCATCAAGCAGCGCTTGGTTCTGTTCCACGCTCTATTGCTGATCCAATTACAACCAATGCAACTAATATCAGTGGTTTCTTGAACATGTTGACAGCAGCACGAGATGCTGAGGTATCAAGCTTTACATACGCAGCCAGTAGTTCAACTTATGGTGACCACCCAGCCTTACCAAAGGTAGAAGAAAATATCGGAAATCCATTATCACCGTATGCAGTCACCAAATATGTGAATGAACTATACGCTGATGTTTTTGCCCGTACGTATCAATTTAAAACGATCGGTTTGCGTTATTTTAATGTCTTTGGTCAACGTCAAGATCCCAATGGTGCATATGCAGCAGTGATCCCAAAATGGACAGCAGCCATGATTGCGGGCGATGATGTATTTATTAATGGCGATGGTGAAACCAGCCGAGATTTCTGTTTTATTGAAAATACGGTTCAAGCCAATATTTTAGCGGCAACTGCATCTGATGAAGCTAAAAACCAAGTGTATAATGTGGCTGTAGGTGATCGTACAACTTTAAATGATTTATTTAATGCCATTAAAGCGTCATTAAATGCTAATGGTGTGAGCTATTCAAAACAACCTGTTTATCGTGACTTTAGAGCTGGGGATGTAAGACATTCGCAAGCAAGTATTGAAAAAATTAAAAATCTGCTTAGTTATAATCCTAATTTTGTTATTTCACAAGGAATTGATTTAGCAATGCCTTGGTATATCAATTTTAGAAAATAAATAATAAAATGTAGAAATTTAATTCGTGAAAAAAATGAATCTGATAAGGTTATTCTCCATAAGTGCTAATATTAAGTTTTTTAATATTGGAGCAGGTTTAATTACAACTATTCTATTGTCAAAAGTTTTGCAGGTAAAAGATTTTGGCACTTATGCATTTATCCTTTCAATGTTAACAATTTTGACAATACCAGCAGTAATGGGGGTTCCAGAAGTTGTTGTAAGGGAGGTTGCAAGAATTTCTAGTACAAATAAATTAGAGGAATTAAATTTATTATTTAAATGGATTAAGAAAACTATTTTAATAACTAGTTCTTTTTCCATTATGATATTTCTTATATTTATATTTGTATATAAGAAAGATGTGATTCTTAAAGAAAACGTTAGTTTATTATTTTTTTTAATAATATGTATACCAGTAATGGCTGTAAATTCCATTAGGTCTTCAATAATAATAGGCTTAAATCATGTTTTACTGGGTCAAATTATAGATAATATAGTGAGGCCGATTATTTTAATGTTAATGCTTGTATTTTGCTATCTTTTGGTGGTGGATTATGTGAGTATAAATACAGCTATACTTTTATATTTGATTTCTTTATTGACAGCAATGATATGTGGTTTATTTTTATTAAAGAAAAAAATGCCATGCATGGATAATATAACGGAAATTAATGAGCAGGGGAAATATAAGGAATGGACTTTGAGTGCACTTCCTTTGGCATTAGTTTCTGGGATTTATATAATAAGTCAACAAGTCGATATTTTGCTACTAGGACTATTATCTTCATTTGAGAGTATTGCGATATATAAAATTGCTGCCCAAATAGGAGTTTTCGTAATTGTAGGGCAGCAGATTTTAAGGTCGATATTAGCACCAAAATTTTCAGTTTTATGGCAAAAAGGCGATCTACAACAGCTACAAAGAATAACTATATTTTCGAGTAGAATAAGTTGCACTATTGCTTTGCTTATTAGTTTTATATTTTATTTCTACGGGAAATTTTTTTTATCATACTTTTTTGGAGAAAATTACCTATTAGCTTATGAGCCATTGTTGATATTGTGCTTCGGGCAAATCATAAATGCAGCTTGTGGTTCAACAGGTATCTTATTAAATATGTGTGGTAAAGAAAAAGAAAGTATTAAGGGATTGTTAGTAGGTTTATCTGTTAATATTATTTCAGGATTTATCTTAATTCCAATATATGGTGTTTCTGGTGCAGCTATTGGTGCCGCATTAGGAGCAATTACATGGAATTTGTGTTTATGGTTAATAGTAAGAAAGCATATCGGTATAAAGCCTACAGCTTTTGGAGTGTAGAGTTAAATGGTTAATTTGAGCGATATAGCTAATAAGGGTCTGATTGAAAAACGCCTAGTCAAACACTTAAATAAAGATTCAATAGTTTTTAAGATTAATGCTAAAGAATTAATCACTCCAAATAGATTTGATATATGTTTTAAACTATCATATCTGGATATGAAGGAGAGAAATCTAGAATTCGCTAAAGAAATTTATTCCTCACATATTGAAGCCTTTGGTTTGGGTGAGTATTCAGAGCCTGAAAAACCTAATAAAAAAGATCTTGATACTTTTTTAAATGAATTTGAATTAATTTATACAAAGATGAAAGATTATGGCTTTGACGATACAGATTCAGTAATACCCATAGCTAAAGATGGGTCTATCCTAAATGGCTCTCATAGAGTTGCCTGTGCAATCAAATTAGGTATTGATGTAGTTTGCGTAAAATTAGATGTGATTCCATCTAACTATGATTTTAATTTTTTTAAAAAAAGATTAGTTTCTTGGGGATTAATGCTTTCTTCAGTGGAGGCACTTCAGCGATATAAATCTAATATACATACAGCTATTATCTGGCCTGTAGCTAAAAATAAAGCACTTGAAGTCTTCAAAAATAATATTAGCAAAATATATTTACATGAATCATATGATTTAAATGTAAAAGAAGGAGCTGGTTTAATTCGTCAAGTTTATCAGGGAGAAAAATGGCTGGGTAGTGCTTATAATAATTATGAAGGGGCAGCCAATAAAGCTTCTTTTTGTTGGGGAGAAAAAAGTAATCAATTGGATATGATTATCTTTGAAATACAGGATAATATTATCGAAATGAAAGAAAAAATCAGGGAACAGATTGGAATTGGAAAACATTGTATACATATAAGTGATTATGAAAACGACTCAGCTATGATATGGCGATCATTACTAAATAAAAATTTTCATACTTTTCTGAAAAATGAAATTTTTTTAAAATCTATCAATAAAGACAATAAATTAAAAATTCTCCAACAGGAATTGAAGGAAATGAAAATATTACCTGAATCATTCTGTATTGTTGGGAGTATGACTTTAGAACTTTTTGGCTTAAGAGAGTCGAGGGATATAGATTTATTGATAGATAGTAATTGCACTTGTAATATTGGTGAAAACAAAATATTTGATGTTGATAATTTTAAGTTCGATCTAATTGGTTTGAGCAATATGCTAATTATTTATAATCCAATTTATCACTTTTGGTATAATGATGTAAAGTTTTTAAGTATAGACGTTCTTTATAGCTATAAGGCGGAGCGCTATAGTTTAACTCAGGATTTTAAAGATAAAGCTGATATTGAAATGATTGAGCATGCTTTAGATGATAGTTCATCTATAGATATTAATTTTATATACGGGAAATTATTCATAGCTAAAGAAAAATATAAGCGCAAATTTAAGAAAAACTTAAAGATTTTTCTTTCTAAGATCGGTCTACTTGAATTAGTAAAAAGGATATTGAGATAATAAATATGAAAGTGCATCTTATTACCCTAGCTGCTTTTCCATATACTTCTGCAGAAAGTATTCATTTGGCCATGTTTAGTAAAGCTATGGCAAATTCATGTCAATATACACTAATAACTCCATTAAAACCTTGGAGAAAAATGACATGGAGTAAGAGTTTAGATAAATTTTATGGAATCAATGATAACTGTTTTCAGCAAAAAAAAATTTTTCAGTTCAGTAGAACAGGGAAAGATTTTGTTGAAAAAGCATTAAAATTTTCAATAAAAGAACATGCTTTAGTTTATGCAAGACAATATATAGTAATGTTTGAAGCCTGTAAAAAAGGTTTAAATTGTGTATGGGAAATACATTCTCTTCCTAGTATTTCGCAACTTAAACAAGTAGAAATATTTATTTCTAACGGTTTATTAAAAAATATTGTTGTCATAAGTTCGGCTTTAAAGTTTGATATAATTTCTAATTTAGATATTAATTACAATTATGATAATATATTCATAGTTGCACCAGATGCAGCAGATGAAACAAAATTTTCACCAAAAGATCAAATTAGTGATAAGCCTGTAGTAGGTTATATAGGAAGTGCATATAAAGGTAAGGGCGCAGAAATCATATTTCCATTAGCGACATCTTGTCCAAATATAAAATTTTTATTTTATGGAGTGGAGTATGGACAGAAAGAGATCGAATATTTAGGTATCCCACCGTCAAATCTTGAATTAAAGGGAAAGATTCTTTATTCTGAGATACCAGATGCATTAAATAATTTTGATATAGCATTATTGCCTAATCAGCCAAATGTAATAGTGGCAAATGGTGATAATATTGGAAAATATACATCTCCTATGAAATTATTCGAGTATATGGCATCAGGTAAAGCAATCATATCATCAGATCTTGATATTCTTAAAGAGGTTTTAGTAAATAATAGAAATGCTATTCTAGTGGATTATAAAGATGTTAATGCATGGAAAATAGAATTAGAAAAATTATATATAAATAAGGATTTAAGGTTGCGTTTAGGCTTGAATGCCTATCAAGACTTTATTACATCTTATACATATAAAGCTAGAGCAAAAAATATCTTGTTATGTTTGAGTGAAAAAAACTAATTTTTCTATCTATAAAGCTTAGTTGGTCTATCAATATGTTGAAATTTATTTTATTTTTTTTACTATTCAATGCATTGTATGGTCCAAGATTAAATATTCTAGATTTAATGCTTTTTTTTAATCTAAGCATTTTTACCTTATATATAGTTCAAATGTTTATCAATGGAAGAATATATGGTTCTAAAAAAATATTAATATCATTAGTATTTTTGCTTTTTATGTCTTGTGTACATTATTTATATGTAGGTCTAGTGGAGTTTACTTTATTAGATTTGATTATCAAGACAATATTATACTTTTTATCTGCCTCATTTTTGGTATATTGGTATAATAAAATCTATGATTCTGATAATTTTGTTATATTGAGGCATATATTATATGCAACTTTCTTAAATGCTATATGTGTGATAATCGCATTTTTCTATAAACCTTTTCAAATATTCTTATCAAATGTTCTTAATTATGAAAAACAATTGAATTGGGTTGAAACTGAGCACAGAATTTTTGATATAAGCTTGGGTGGTGGTGCCACAGCATCTTTTACATTTGCTATAGTTTTTTTAATGGGTTTAGCATTACCTAAGAGTTCTAGACCACCAGTATTCATTTTTTTAATGAGTACCATAGCAGTAGCTGCTGCACTTATGGGGCGTACGGGGCTTTATTTTATTTTAATTTATGTATTTTTTAATCTTTTAAAAAATATTTTAAATTTTAAGTATATTTTTTCTTATATTCTATCTGGCTTTCTTTTATTTGTCATAGGTATCTATAATTATTCCAAGATTATGGAAACTGAATATTTTTTATGGGCTTCTCAAGGTATCTACGAGGAAAATGGAACTTTCAATACATTGAAGAAAATGTGGTTTTTACCTTCAGATAATTTGATATTTGGAGATGGTTATTTTGGTAGAGTTTTTCCTAATATTATATATTCTGATGTTGGTTATATTCGTGTAATTCATGCTATTGGTTTTGTTGGATTGTTTTTGCTGTATGGTTGGTTAATATATTTATTATACTTATCTAAATCTAGTTTTAGAAAAGTTTTGAACCCTAATATGAAAAATATTTTCACTATTATTATTTTAATGATTTTATTAATTAATTTTAAAGAGCTGCACTTTGCTTCTCGGGGAACTTTACTGATTTTGTTTGTAGTTTTTTTGGTTTGTCAAGAGCATAAACGTAAATCCGCATATTAATTTTTTGAGCTTAAGTTTATTTATGAATTTACCTTACATTCTTTTTATTCATGATCACAAGTTTTTGGATCAAAATGGTGTTTATTATTCTGAGGGTAAGTTTAGTAACTCAGTTTTTTCACGTTATAACAGTTTTAATTGCAATATTAATGTTATTTCAAGGGTAATAAAAGTTAAAAATTGTGATCATTTAAACGAAATAACCAATACTAATATTTGTTTTAAGTTTGTCTTTGGAATTGATTTTTCTTCTATATTTACAAGATATTTATTTAAAAATGTTTTAATGATCATGAGAGAGGTTAAAAAATCAGATGCATTAATTATAAGGTTGCCCAGTTTTTTGGGTGTTTTTGCATTGTTAATTAATTTATTCTATCGGAAAAAATATTTTATAGAGTTTGTTGGTGACCCAAAAGAATCTCTTTTAATGTCAAAAACTAAAATAAGTTATTTTTTTAGGTTTCTTGTTGGCATATTTAATATATTAAATATTTTTTTTGTAAAGAAAGCAGATGGTGTTATATATGTAACAAAATATGATTTGCAAAACAAATATCCTACTACTAATATGCAATCATTTGCTTCAAATGTGGAAGTAGATATTCCAAAATTAGAATTTAATCTAGATAATTATAAATTGAAACATAATAAAATTATAAAGGTTGGGATGATAGGATCATTTAATAATGAATATAAAGGTATAGATACAGCTTTTAAAGCAATAAAAGACTTGAAAGAGAAAAATATTATAGTGAATTTTCATATTTTAGGCTCTGGGAGTCTAAAAGAAAAATATATAAATTTAGCAGAAAAACTCCATATTAGTGATTTAGTATATTTTGATGGCTCATTATCAGGCGGTAAAGAAGTATTAAATTGGCTAAAAGATTTGGATATTTATATTCAACCTAGTCGTACTGAAGGACTGCCAAGAGCCTTAATAGAAGCGATGAGTGTGGGGCTACCATGTATAGCAACTAATGTAGGTGGAATTCCAGAATTACTAAGTGAAAGAGATTTAATAAGTAAAGATGATTATTTAGCTTTAGCTAAAAAAATTTCTGATTTTTCAAATTCTGATACACTAAGGTTTGAAGCAGGTGGACGTAACTATCATAGCGCATTAGATTATGATTCGGTTAAACTGAATAAAAAGCGTTCCGATTTTTGGAGAAAAGCTGCTGAGATTGTATATGGATAATATGACGAAAAATATCAAACTATGTATGATTATAACAGATGCAATTTCTTTTAATGCTTTATGTAAAGGACAACTAGAGTATCTTTCTAAAGATCAAAAATTCGATATCACGCTAATTTGTGGTGGTGATGAGAAACAAATAGAAATACTGCGTGCTCGTAATGTGGGTCGTGTTATTACTATGCCTTTACTTAGAAAGCCTAATATAGTTCAAGATATTAAATGTCTATTGTTGCTCTGGAAATATTTAGCTACGCATAGATTTGACCTAATTATTTACTCCACACCTAAAGCACTTCTATTAGGCGGCTTAGCTAGCTTTTTTAGTTTTCAAAAAAATAGAATAGCTTTAGTAAGAGGTCGTGTTTATGAAAATTACACAGGAAAGAAAAGAGCTTTCTTTAGTTTATTAGATAAGTTGAACCTTGCTATTTCTCATAAAGCAATTTTTATTTCAGATTCTTTAAGAAATATCTACGTACAAGAAAAAATTATTTCGAAAAGAAAATCTGTTCTTTTAGGTTGTGGTTCATCTAATGGCGTAGATACTAAAAAGTTTTTTCCTCTAGTTTCACAAGGTTCTCAAAATAAATTTAATATTATTATGGTAGGACGTATTTGTGAAGATAAAGGTATTAATGAGTTAAAACACTTATTATCGTTAATAGCTACATTACCTATTAATTTTACCTTGCTTGGAAAGGTAGAGGATATGCAGTCACAAAAGATAGTTGATGATTTGTTGCAAAAATATAAATTTTTAAATCATATTCAACATACAACGGATCCTATTGAATATTTCCAACAGGCCGATTTACATGTATTTTTAAGCCATCGTGAAGGATTTGGTAATGTCGCTTTAGAAGCAGCGAGTTGTAATGTACCTACTTTTGCCTATGATGTAACGGGTGTAAAAGACAGTGTAAATCACGGAGTAACTGGCTTAAGATTTGTTTTTAAAGATATACAGAGCATTGCGGCTGAAATAGAAAAAGCGGTTAAAGATCCTATCTTCTTTAAGGAAAAATTTTCTAAATCTAGAGATTGGGCAGTGCAAAATTTTGAACAAGAAAGAGTTTGGATGAATTATCTGAATTTTTATCAAGAAACTGTCAACAATGGGCTAGACCGTGATTAAACGATTACTCGATATTATTCTTGCAGGAGCTGCATTAATTATTCTCTCGCCTTTATATGCCTTTGTCGCCTATAAAGTAAAAAAAAATCTAGGTTCACCTGTAATATTTCGTCAAGTACGCCCAGGTTTACATGGTAAGCCTTTTGAAATGATCAAATTTCGCACTATGAAAGATGCTGTGGATGCCCAAGGCAATCCATTGCCGGACAGTGAACGTCTAACGGCTTTTGGTCAGATGCTGCGCTCTACCAGTCTAGATGAAATGCCGGAATTGTGGAACGTGATTAAAGGCGATATGAGTATTGTTGGTCCACGTCCATTACTGATGGAATACCTGCCGCTTTACAGCCCTGAACAGGCCAAACGCCATGATGTAAGACCGGGCATGACCGGTCACGCGCAGGTCAATGGCCGCAATGCAATTGGCTGGGAAGAAAAATTCAAGCTGGATACCTGGTATGTGGAAAATCAGTCCATTTGGCTCGACTTTAAAATCATGTTTAAAACCGTACATAAAGTTTTAGCAAAAGATGATATCAGTGCCGAAGGCGAAGCCACTATGACACGCTTTACTGGCTCACAAAACAAGGATGAAACATGATGACAGCTTTATATATTGGTATTTATGGTGCAAGTGGTTTTGGTAAAGAAGTTATGCCATTGGTTCGCCAGCAATTTCCAACCTTAGCCAAAGATAGCTTTGTTTTTATCGATGATGGCCAAGCCGGCAATAGTTTAAATGACTATGCTGTTTTAAGTTATCAGGATTTTCTTACTAAACCGAATACACATAAGGCTGTGACGATTGCTATCGCAAATAGTCAAGTTCGTGAAAAACTGGTTCAGCGTTTAAATGAAGACCACATTCAGCATCTAGATGTTCATGCAGGCAATACAGTTATTCTAGATGAAGTGCATATTGGTGAAGGAAGTTTACTTTGTCCTTTCACTTGTCTGACATCCAATATCAAAATTGGAAAATTCTTTCATGCCAATATTTATAGCTATGTCGCTCATGACTGTGTCATCGGTGATTATGTCACCTTTGCTCCCGGGGTGAAATGCAACGGCAATATTCATATCGAAGATCACGCCTATATTGGTACAGGTGCCGTGATTAAACAGGGTACACCTGACAAGCCTTTAGTGATTGGCAAAGGGGCAGTGGTGGGCATGGGGGCTGTGGTCACCAAGAGCGTTCCACCGGGTGTGACAGTAGTTGGCAATCCAGCACGCATTTTAGAGAAAAAATAAGTTTTTAAAGTTTTGAAAATTAGGAAGTATCATGTTAAACACTGCATTTGAACCATGGCCAAGCTTTACGCAAGAAGAAGCTGATGCTGTCTCCCAGGTTTTATTGTCCAATAAAGTTAATTACTGGACTGGACAGGAATGCCGTGAATTTGAAAAAGAATTTGCTCAATTTGCTGGCACACAATATGCAGTAGCATTGGCGAATGGTACCGTGGCTTTGGATGTAGCCTTGAAAGCCTTGGGAATCGGTGCGGGTGATGATGTGATTGTGACTTCACGTACTTTTCTGGCTTCAGCCAGTTCCATTGTGACCGCGGGAGCAAATCCGATTTTTGCCGATGTGGAAATGGACTCGCAAAATATCTCACGTCGTACGATTGAAGCAGTTTTAACGCCTAATACCAAAGCGATTATTTGTGTGCATCTCGCTGGCTGGATGTGTGATATGGATCCAATCATGCAGCTGGCTTCCGATAAAGGCCTGTATGTGATTGAGGATTGCGCCCAAGCCCATGGTGCTAAGTACAAAGGAAAATCTGCAGGTTCAATCGGTCATATTGGTGCCTGGTCATTCTGTCAGGATAAAATTATGACCACGGGTGGTGAAGGAGGAATGGTCACTACCAATGATGAAAACTTATGGAAAAAAATGTGGTCTTATAAAGATCATGGTAAAAACTTTGACAGTATATATAACAAACAGCATCCACCGGGATTCCGCTGGTTACATGACTCTTTTGGTACCAACTGGCGCATGATGGAAATGCAGGCTGTGATTGGACGGATTCAATTGAAGAAGATGTCCGAATGGACAGCACAGCGTAATGCAAATATGGAAAAAATTTATGCTGCATTTGCAGATAGCCCATATTTTACAGTTCATCGTCCATCAGATGATTATGTACATGCTGCCTATAAATGCTATGTACAAGTCAATACTGATGCTTTACCAGAAGGCTGGTCACGTGACCGAATCATGAATGAAATTAATGCCGAAAGTGTACCATGCTTTAGTGGGTCTTGTTCAGAAGTCTACTTGGAGCATGCTTTTGATGATACGCCTTGGCGTCCAAAAGAACGTTTAAAGAATGCTCAAAAACTGGGTGAAACCAGTCTAATGTTCCTCGTGCATCCAACGTTAACAGAAAATAATATTCAAACAACTAAAGATGTTATTCAGCAGGTGATTAGTCGCATATAATTCTCTAGGATTCAATCATGTAAAGTGTATCTTTATAGGTACACTTTAAACATTTATCCAAGTTTTTACCTCAATTCTCTCTAATATTTAATATGGGGTAAAAATTTATAAATAATTATTGAGAAGACACAGCAAGTGAAATCTATCATTCTACCTTTAGTTGAATCTCCACGTGCGGCTAAACAGACATTTTTAGTTATTTTGGACTTCTGCATATTTCCCGTCCTGATCTGGCTTTGCTATGCCATTCGTCAATTCGATCTGGGTGCAGAAGTCGTTCCCAATATTCCTTTTGGTACAGTTTGGGTTAGTGCCATTGCCGTATTGGCTTTATTTGTTTGTGGTGTTTATCGTTTTATTGTTCGTACTTTTAATGAATTTTTTATTGTTAAATTAGGGCTGGCCACTGTTCTGGCAGTCATCGGTTTGTATCTGCTTGCGTATGCCACACATGCATTCATTCCTACTTCTATTCCTTTGATGTTTGGCTTCATGATGTTTGCCTGGGTCTGGTTTAGTCGGGGATTGATCCGCTTTATTGTCCGTTCATATCTATATGCAGGAGTATCGAAAAAACGGATTGCGATTTACGGTGCAGGTTATGCGGGACAGCAGGTTGCAGCAACTTTAAATCGTTCTAATGAACATTTACCAGTCATGTTTATTGATGATAATCCTTCATTGAGCGGTCAGAATATTGGAGGAATTCAAGTTTATGCACCAGAAACTGCATTAAAATCTTTTACCAAACTTCGCATTGATGAAATTCTGATTGCACTTCCTTCAGTGGGACGTATCCGCAAAAGCGAGATCGTAAAATTCTTAGAACCTGCACATTTAAAAATTACTGAAATTCCAGGGCTGACTAAACTGGTCAATGGTGAAATTCGAGTTTCTGATATTCAGGAAGTTGATATTATTGACCTATTAGGGCGTGATCCAGTTCCCCCTGTCGCAGAGCTACTAGAAAAAAATATCAAAGATAAAGTCGTGATGGTTACAGGAGCAGGAGGCTCCATTGGCTCAGAGCTATGTCGTCAAATTATTAAAAATCAACCGGTAAAACTTATTATCTATGAGCTGACAGAGTTTGCTTTATATAGCATCGATAAAGAGTTACGTCTTAGTGCCAACTGTGAAATTATTCCAATTCTAGGTTCGGTAGTGGATGAAAGTAAACTGGAACGGGTCATTGAGCAATATGGTGTTCAAACTGTCTATCATGCTGCTGCTTATAAACATGTTCCTTTAGTAGAATGTAATCCATTGGCTGGCTTAAAAAATAATGCTATAGGGACTGCCTTTAGTGTTAATGCTGCAGTGAAAAAAGGCGTCGAAACCTTTGTACTGATTTCGACTGACAAAGCGGTACGTCCGACCAATGTCATGGGTGCGACCAAACGTATGGCAGAGCTTTATTGTCAGGCTATGGCGGAAGCACAGAATCAAACCCAAATTAGTATTGTACGTTTCGGGAATGTCTTGGGTTCATCGGGTTCAGTTGTTCCATTATTTAAACAGCAGATAGCTAAAGGTGGGCCTATCACCGTCACTGATCCTGAAGTGACACGTTTCTTTATGACGATTCCTGAAGCTTCGCAGTTAGTAATCCAGGCAGGAGCTTTAGGCACAGGTGGAGATGTATTCCTGCTCGATATGGGTGAACCGGTAAGAATCCAGGATCTGGCTCGTCAAATGATTTCACTGAGTGGCTTAAAGGTGAAAGATAACCAAAATCCTGATGGTGACATCGAAATCCAATACACAGGACTACGTCCAGGCGAAAAACTATATGAAGAGTTATTAATTGACCAGGAAAATACAGAGATTACTTCACATAAGCGAATTTTAAGATCAGTAGAAAAGCATTATCCTTTAGCTGAGATTCTGGAAGTATTTAATCGTATGCATGTGCTGACAGCGACTCAGCGTGATGTGGACTGGGCGTTAATGCAGCTTGAACATTATGTCGATGGTTATCAGCGTGGCCAGGAAATTAAAGTAAATTAAATTTGGAAATAATTAGGTTGAATAACATGATTAAAAAGGCAATTCTCCCTGTTGCAGGACTTGGTACACGTTTTTTACCAGCCAGCAAATCCATTCCCAAAGAAATGGTGACGGTAGTTGATCGTCCGGCCATTGAATATGTGGTAAAAGAGGCGATTGCGGCTGGAATTGAGCAAATTATTTTGGTGACGCATTCTTCCAAAGCATCGATTGAAAATTACTTTGATCGTAATTTTGAACTTGAAACTACACTTGAGCAAAAAAATAAAACCGATTTGCTTAAAGAAGTTACTGAAATTTTACCCCCACATGTTAGTGTGATTAGCGTACGTCAGCCACAACCTTTAGGCCTTGGTCATGCGGTACTTTGTGCTAAAGCTGTCATTGGTGATAATGACTTTGCTGTCCTGTTACCGGATGTTCTGGTTAAGGATCAAGATACTCAAAATGACCTGTCTCGCATGATTCAACGTTATGAACAGTCTCGTGCATCACAAATCATGGTTGAAGCAGTTCCTGATCATTTGGTTGATCAATATGGGATTGTGGATGTGCCTGCTTCGCCTGCGGAAGGTGAAAGCACGGTGATGCAAGGGATTGTGGAAAAGCCGGCGATTGGTACTGCACCGTCGAATTTATCTGTGGTAGGTCGTTATATCCTTCCTGCAAAGATTATGCATTTACTGGAGCAGACACCGAAAGGGGCAGGCAATGAAATCCAGTTGACTGATGCGATTGCACTATTACAGAAAACAGAGGTGGTCGAAGCTTATCGGATGAAAGGTCAAACCTTTGATTGTGGTAGCAAGCTTGGTTATCTTAAGGCTGTATTACATTATGGCGTAGATCATCCTAAACTCGGTGCAGAGTTTAAAGCATTGATTCAGGAACTCGCCTTATAATAAAAAAGGGATATTATGAAAGTCGCAGTATTAGGAAAAACCTTATTCTCAGGGGTTATTTCAGCTCTATTGGCTGAATGTGGCCATCAGGTCGTATGGTGTAATAGCTTCAATACAGGTGAGCCTGCTCGAACTTACTTTCAGGATGAATCCTTACAACTATTATTACAAAAACAGGAAGAATCCGGTTTTTTAAACTGTTGTGATTTTCAGCATCTGAATTTTAATCAGGATGTCTTTTTCTTTAGTTTTAATGCGACAGAAGAGCAGCTGGCATTTCAGATGTTAAATACCATCCATCATGCCTGCTTTGCGCACCCTAAACTGATGATTAATGCATCCACCTTTGGTTTGCATGGTACAGCGCGATTCCAGCAACTTTTACCGAATGATGACTGGGTCTATCTTCCAGATATTATTCAGGAAGGAAATGCTATTCGCAGTTTCGTTCAAGCCACTCAACTGATTGTGGGTTGCGATCAACCTGATGTACAGCTCAAGGTTAGAGAGTTGTTACGTCCCTTGTTCCCTCGTGCCCAGCAATATCTGTTTATGCCTATTCTGGATGCAGAATTTACCAAGCTGAGTATTTCCGGCATGTTGGCTACCCGGATCAGTTATATGAATGATCTGGCAAGTGTCGCTGAAAAACTGGGAATTGATATTGAACAGGTCCGTCAGGGTATGGCGGCAGATAATCGTATTGGTTCAGCTTATTTATTTCCAGGTGTGGGCTTTGGTGGAGAAAACTTTTCTCATGATATCCGGACGCTGACTCACGCCGTGGCGGACTCTGGGGTAAAAAACCAGTTACTGGAACAGGTGTGGGATATCAATGAGCAACAGAAAGAGTTGTTATTCCGTAAGCTATGGAATTATTTCCGTGGAGACCTGCAAGGAAAAACAGTCGCCATCTGGGGAGCTGCATTTAAAGAAAATACCCCAAGTATCCAGCAATCTCCGGTACATGCCATGTTGGCAGCATTGTGGGCGCAAGGTGCAACAGTGAAACTGCACGATCCACAGGCTTTGACCAATATTGAACAGATTTATGGTCAACGTAGCGATTTAATTTTATGTGAAGACCAGTATCAGGCTGTAGAAGATGCAGATGCGTTGTGTTTAATCACGGCCTGGAAACAGTATGGTAGCCCGGATTATGCTTATCTCAGCAAGTTGATGCAGCATCCTTTGATTCTGGATGGACGTAATCTCTATGACCCTGCTTATATCAAGTCACGCGGTTTTAACTATATTGGGGTGGGACGTTGATGTTAGACCAGCTTAAATCAGACCAGAATACCAATAATGCTTATAAAAAGCTGAATTCTGTAAAAGAACAATTGAAATCGATCCATTTACGCCAACTCTTTGCAGCAGATCCTGAACGGTTTAACCAATACTCGGTACAATTTGAGGAGGTAGTTTTTGACTATAGCAAACATAGAGTCAATCATGATGCTGTGCAGCATTTGATTGAGTGGGCAGAGACACAAAATCTAAGATCTTGGATCGGGTCTTTATTTTCGACTCAGACGATTAACTATACTGAACAACGTGCAGCCATGCACTGGGCCTTACGTTTGCCGAAAGAGGACCAGCAGCATGAAGAACTGGCAGCTGAAGTTCATGCTCAGCTAGACCGTATGTATGCTTTGGTCGAGCAGATTCATGCCGGACAACGCCGTGGCGCTACCGGTGAAGTCATTCAGGATGTAGTGAATATCGGGGTAGGGGGATCTGACTTAGGGCCGTTAATGGTTAGTCATGCGCTCTCGGATTTCAAATATCAATCTGCCAAGCCACTGAATGTACATTTTGTTTCGACGATGGATGGTAGTCAGCTGTCTGAACTGCTACACCAGCTACGCCCGGAAACAACGCTTTTCATTATTTCTTCCAAGTCATTTGGAACGATTGATACCTTATCCAATGCTCAAACAGTGCGTTTATGGCTGGAAAAATCTTTAGGCCAGCATCCTTCTATCGTGAAGCATCATTTTATTGGGGTATCCACTAAACCTGAAAAAATGACAGCCTGGGGAATTGCACCCGAAAATCAGCTGTTGTTATGGGAGTGGGTCGGTGGGCGTTATTCTCTCTGGTCGTGTATTGGTTTGCCGATTGCACTCAGTATTGGAGTGGACGGTTTTAAACAACTGCTTGCCGGTGCTTATGCTGTAGATCAGCATTTCCAGTACAAGCCTCTGGAACAGAATATCCCAGTATTAATGGGCTTACTGGGTGCCTGGAATACGAATTTTCTGGATATTCAGACCCATGCGATCTTGCCTTATGATGGACGTCTGAAATATTTTGCATCTTATTTGCAGCAACTGGAAATGGAGTCTAATGGTAAATCCATCCAGCGCAACGGTGAAAAAGTACAGCTCGACACTTGCCCGATTATTTGGGGTGAAGTTGGGCCAAACGCTCAACATGCCTTTTACCAGTTGTTACATCAAGGCACCCAAGCGGTTAGTTGTGATTTTATCGCCCCAGTGAAGCGTTATAATAGTCAACAATATACCTACGTCGATAATGCTGATGCTCTGATTGAACAGCATCATCTGGCTTTATCTAACTGTTTGGCACAATCACGTTTATTGGCATTTGGTAATGATGCTTTGGATCAGACTGAATTGCAGGGCTTGCCAGCCTATAAACAATATGAGGGTAATCAGCCGAGCAGCACTATTTTATTACAGGAATTAAATCCTTATAGTCTGGGAATGCTGATTGCCTTGTATGAGCATAAAGTTTTTGTGCAGTCGGTGCTTTGGAATATTAATCCATTTGACCAATGGGGCGTAGAAAAAGGTAAGGAAATTGCCAATCAGTTATTGCCTATACTGAATGGTGAGCAAACTGATATTAGCGGTTTAGATGGTTCAACCCAGGGTTTGATTAAAATCCTGACAGCTTGATTAAAATTATAACAGGAAAGACATGGCTAAAATTTTAGTGACGGGTGGAGCAGGGTATATTGGTTCACATACCTGCTTGGAACTATTAAATACGGGGCATGACGTCGTAGTATTGGATAATTTATCTAATAGCTCGGTTGAGTCTTTAAATCGTGTCCAGCGGTTGGCTCAAAAAAGCCTGAAATTTGTAGAAGGTGATATTCGGAACAGTCAGATCCTAGACCGAATATTCCAGGAAAATACCATTGATGCGGTGATTCATTTTGCTGGCTTAAAAGCAGTTGGTGAGAGCCAGCAAATCCCTCTTAAATATTTTGAAAATAATATTTCCGGTTCAATTAGCCTGGTACAGGCCATGGAGCGTGCTGGAGTCTTCTGTCTGGTCTTCAGTTCTTCAGCCACTGTCTATGGGGAGCTCAACCCTTCACCTTATCAGGAAGATATGCCCTTAGGCATGCCCACCAATAACTATGGCTACACCAAAATGGTGGTTGAACAATTATTGGAGAAGACCGCTCAAGCCAATCCACAGTGGTCGATTGCCTTATTGCGCTATTTTAATCCGGTAGGTGCACATAAAAGTGGCCAGATCGGAGAAGATCCACAAGGTATCCCGAATAATCTGATGCCATTTGTCACACAGGTGGCGGTAGGGCGACGTGAAAAGTTGTCAATCTTTGGTCATGATTATCCGACTGAAGATGGGACATGTGAGCGGGATTTCATTCATGTTGTCGATCTGGCCAAAGCACATGTATTGGCGATTCAGAATCGTTTGCAACAAACGGGTTGTCGTGCCTGGAATATCGGTACAGGAAAGCCTATTTCAGTACTGGCAATCAAGAATACCTTTGAGCAAGTAAATGGAATAAATATTGCATTTGAATATGCACCAAGGCGAGCTGGTGATTTGGCCAGCTTCTATGCAGATAGCCGCCGTGCGACAGAGGAACTTGGATGGACGGCAGCTTATACTCTCGAGGATATGCTAGCTGATAGTTGGAACTGGCAAAAGCAGAATCCCCATGGATATGGATAATAAAATATGAATTTTATTTATGGGATTATGTGTCATCAATTGACTAATCCACTTGTTTATCTTGTAAATGAGCTGATTAAAAGTCCTCATAGTAAAATTTTAATTCATGTAGATAAAAAATCAGATCTTGATCATATAAAAAAATCGTTACCAAGCAGCTCACAAATAGAATTTTTGGTAGAAAGAGTGGATGTGTATTGGGGTGGCTATACTCAAATTGAGGCCACTCTAAAACTTTTAAATTATGCCAATCAATTTGAATATAATTATTTTTCTTTATTGTCCGGTGATGATATTCCATTAATGTCTATTGAAAGTATAGAAAAATATCTTTTAAGCAGTAATCAGGAATATATCGGTTATGAACTTCAAGCAGATCCAAGAAACCGGATTAAATATTTATATCCAGATTTCTTTTTTATTAAAGAAAAATCAATTTCAGAGAAAATTAAATGCAAACTAATTATTCTTTTACATAGGCTTGGTTTCTATACTCAAAATATAGAAAGATTGCCAAAACTATATAAAGGATCTTTATGGTTTATATTAAGCTATCAGGCGGTTCAATATATTTTGGATTTTATAAAAAATAATAAAGACTATGATTTGGCCTTTAGAAAATCACTGTGTGCCGATGAAGTATATTTTCACACCATTATTCAGAATTCATATTTTCAGGAAAGAATTTACCATCCGGAAGATGAGGAACAAGTATCGGAAGGGGGATTAAGATATATCGATTGGATGTCAGGACCAGATTATCCCAAAATTCTAGATGAGTCTGATTTTGATAAGATGAAACAATCAGGTATGTTATTTGCCAGAAAAGTGAAGGCAAATATCGATATAAATCTGCTCAAACAATATTTTCAATATTCATAATAAAAAGCCCCATTCAAAATGGACAGTTCGTCTAATCTGAAGGGACTTTTTAAGATTTTTCTAATAGTTAAAATTATCCCTGAATTAACTGGGTGAGCTCATCTACATAAGCCTGCATTGGACGAGGGTTCTGGTCACGACGGCTTTCAATATTTAAGCGTAGTAAAGGTTCAGTATTGGAAGCACGAACATTAAAGCGCCACGCCCCAAAGTTCAGGCTAACGCCATCTGTCTGATCGATTTCTGGTTGCTGGTCGGCATAATGATCAAAGATTTTTTGGATCGTCGCCTGAGTATCTGCGACTTTAAAGTTGATTTCACCCGAACAAGGAAATTTGGCAATCATCTCTTCAACTAGGGAAGATAGTGATTTTCCGGTTTCAGATAAAACCGCGATGGCAAGCAGCCATGGAATCATGCCACTATCACAATAAGCAAAATCACGGAAATAGTGATGAGCACTCATTTCACCACCATAGGCTGCGTTGTGCTCACGCATGACATCCTTGATAAAAGCATGTCCTGATTTAGATTGAATTGCTGTTCCTTGATATTGTTCGACAACATCAAAAGTATTCCAGACCAGACGTGGATCATGCACGATTTTTTCGCCAGCCTGTTTTAGCAAGAAGGCCTGTGCCAGTAGACCGACAATATAATAGCCTTCAATAAACTGCCCTTTTTCATCAAACAGGAAGCAACGGTCAAAATCTCCGTCCCAAGCAATACCCATGTCAGCTGAATGTTGAATCACCGCATCACGTGTACTGGCGCGATTTTCAATCAGAATCGGGTTAGGAATACCATTCGGGAAATTACCATCCGCCTCATGATGAATCTTAATAAATTCGACTGGAATATTGAGTTCTTTAAATTTAATCTCAATTGCATCAATCACGTGACCCGCTGCACCATTACCTGCATTCACCACCAGCTTCATTGGTCGGATTTTTGCTGGATCAATATAACTCATCAGGTGCTCGACAAATTCAGGCAGGATATTATATTTTTCTGTCGTACCCTTACTTGTAACTTCAGCGAATTCATTATTTTCAGCCAGTGCCTGAATGTCTTTAAGGCCGGTATCTGCGCTAATTGGACGGGCATTTTCACGGACCAGTTTCATTCCATTATAATCCATCGGGTTATGACTGGCAGTAATTTCAATGCCACCCTGAACCTCCAGATGAAATGTACCAAAGTAAACTTCTTCAGTGCCGGTCATACCCAGATCGAGGACGTCGACACCTGCATCATTTAAACCACGAATGGTCGCCTGTTTTAAATCTTCACTAGTCAGGCGTACATCACAGCCAACTACAACGGTTTTGGGTTGATAAATCTGTCCATAGGCACGACCAATGCGGTAGGCGATATCTTCATTTAATTCGGTACCTAACTTGCCGCGAATATCATAAGCTTTGAAACAAGAAAGTTTTTTCATAATTTATTATTTAAGAGTACAATTGAAAAATATATTCTAACCCAAATAAAGATTTTTACCATTCAGCTGGTTACATAATATTAAAATAATGTTTCATTTGAAAAATAAAGTATTGTATTAGAAAAATTATAAGGACGAAAAATATGTCTAATAATAAATTATATTCAATTAATATATTGAGATTTATTGCTGCAAGTTTTGTCTTGCTCAGCCATATAGAAAATAAAGTTCATCAGTATAATATCCTGTCCTTAGAATGGTATCGATTTAGAGGGCAAGGTGTTGATATTTTCTTCGTAATGTCCGGGTTTATTATCTGTTTAACGACAGCTAAAAAGAATATAACCCCTATAAAATTTTTAAAAGGCCGTATGCAAAGAATATTGCCTCTGTATTGGTTCTTTACCACTGTGGCTCTTTGTATTTTTTTATATAACCCTGAACTCGTTAATATGAGTGGTGGATATACCAATATTATAGCTTCTTATTTATTAATTCCAGGGGAGCATAAGTTCCTTGTTCAAAATGGCTGGACCCTAAGCTATGATGTTTATTTCTATATTATTTTTGCTTTATCTCTCTATTTTTTTAGAAATAAGATAAATTATATTGCATTAATAGCAGTATTGACTTTTTTACCTGCTGTAGGAATATTGGTATTAAATTTAGATAAAGTATTCTTTTTTAATGTGATTCTTTTAGAGTATGCCTTGGGTATTTGTGCATATCTCATTTATATAGAATGCAATTTAAACTTTATGCTGAATATTATTCTGATTCTATTGGGAACTGCATTTATTTTCTTTCAGAATATATTTAATGTGTTTGAAACCGGATTTGGTCGTGCTTTGGACAGAGGAGTGCCAGCCTTTTTATGTGTGGTTGGTGTGATTGGTTTAGAAAGCTTTTTTAAAAACCATTATCATAAATTTATAAATATTTTAGATAGATTAGGAAACACGTCTTATTCTATTTATCTGAGTCACCCATTCATACTGGTTATAGGAACAAAGTTATATATAAGCTATTACTTTTTTCAGAATCTTAATTTTGCTTTATTTTTATATGTGATCTGTATTTTTATTGGATACTATGTAAATAAATTTATTGAAGTCCCTTTAAATAGGACAGTTAAGAATTCATTTAAATCAAATTCTATATGGATATTAAAGATTAAAATATTTATTCAGAATTTAAGAAATATATAGTTAACCTGTTATATGAGAGTAGTCAA
The DNA here is from genome assembly GCF_013419975.1 of Acinetobacter sp. YH12041. NCBI lineage: Bacteria > Pseudomonadati > Pseudomonadota > Gammaproteobacteria > Moraxellales > Moraxellaceae > Acinetobacter > Acinetobacter sp. YH12041. Next base: position 27,037 of record NZ_VOZC01000012.1, read on the forward strand.
TATCCTCATATAACAGGCTAATTTTATGAGTTATTCAACTGTTACTGATTTTGCCAGATTACGTGGCTGGTCAACATCAGTACCACGCAGGACTGCCACATGGTAAGACAGTAGCTGTACTGGAATACAATAAACAATTGGCGCTAAAACAGCGTTTACTTCAGGAATATGCACGACATACTGGCGTTCTTTGGCTTTAATACCGCTATTTTCATCAGCAAAAACAAAGAGCTCACCACCACGTGCCTGAACTTCTTCCATATTGGATTTCAGTTTATCCAGCATGTCATCTTGCGGTGCCAGAATTACTACTGGCATATCATTATCTACTAAAGCCAATGGACCGTGCTTCAGCTCACCCGCCGCATAACCTTCTGCATGAATATAAGAAATTTCTTTCAACTTTAGTGCACCTTCCAGTGCGATCGGGAAGTGTGTACCACGGCCTAGGAACAGACAATGCTGTTTCTCTACAAAGAGTTCAGAGAGACGCAGAATTTCATCATCATGACTTAAAGTATCTAGCAGTACCTTAGGCATATGCCATAGTCCAGTCGTGATCTCAGTCATCTGTTCAGCTGAAATGGCATTTTTCACTGTACCGATTTTCAGTACCAGTAACATCAAAGCTGCGAGCTGGGTGGTAAAGGCTTTGGTCGAAGCCACACCAATTTCAGGACCCGCTAAAGTCAGCAGGCTGTAATCTGTTTCACGTACCATTGAAGAAGTTGCAACATTACAAATCGTCATCGTCGTAATATTTACACCTTTTGATGTAGCACGTTTTTGGGTATCACGCAGAGCAGCTAAGGTATCGGCTGTTTCACCTGACTGAGAAATACACACATAGAGTGTATTATTGACAATCACTGGCGTACGGTAGCGGAATTCACTGGCAATCTCGACCTGACAAGGCAGATCAATCAGCTGTTCAAACCAGTATTTGGCAATCATGCCGGCATGGTAACTGGTACCACAGGCAATAATCTGGATTTGCTGGATTGTTGAAAAATCCTGTTCAGCATTTACCAGAAAATCTTCACGCAAGGTATTGCCATTCAAGGCTTGTGAAATGGTCTGTTTTAGCGCTTCAGGTTGCTCATAGATTTCTTTGAGCATATAGTGCTTATATTCACCCTTAGAGGCATTGCTCACGGTGGCATCCAGTTCTTTCACTGGGCGATCTACCAGTTGACCATCCACAAATACTTCAATGGTAGTACGGGTCAGACGTGCAATATCACCTTCTTCAAGATAGATAAAGCGATTCGTGATTGGTAATAAAGCCAACTGGTCAGAACTGATAAAGTTCTCGCCAATACCTACACCGATGACCAGTGGTGAACCTTCACGAACAGTAATCAATTCATCTGGATGATCTGTATGTACGATCCCGAGCGCATAAGCACCTTTCAGCTGTGGTACGACCTGACGTACTGCTTCAAGCAGGCTAGGGGTAGATTTCAGTGCATCGTTAACCAGATGGGCAACCACTTCAGTATCAGTTTGTGAAGTGAATACATAGCCTAAAGCTTCAAGATCATCTTTCAGCTCCTGGTAGTTTTCAATAATCCCGTTATGAACCACAGCAACATTACCCGAAATATGGGGATGAGCATTGTTTTCAGTCGGTTTACCATGAGTTGCCCAGCGTGTATGCGCGATGCCTAATGAACCATTAATCTGTGATTCATTCACAGCTTGTTCAAGGTTCGCGACTTTACCCACACGACGTTCACGGAGCACCTGGCTATTATTGATTAAGGCCAGACCCGCAGAGTCATAGCCACGGTATTCAAGACGTTTTAGGCCTTCAATTAAGATATTGCTGATATTACGTTCCGCGATGCCACCGACGATACCACACATACTAACTTCCTCTTATTTCTTGATTTTTTGCGGACGCTGATAGTTTTCTTTGGCAAATTGCTTGGAACGTTCTACCGCTAAACTGTTCTCTGCCACATCACGGGTAATCGTTGAACCCGCTCCCACTGTCGCGCCATTACCGATCTGGACCGGTGCAACCAGAGAGCTGTTAGAACCAATAAAAGCATGATCCCCAATGATGGTCTTAAATTTGTTAGCGCCGTCATAGTTGCAGGTAATTGTTCCTGCACCAATATTGGAACCGCTACCGACTTCAGCATCACCTAAGTAAGTGAAGTGATTCGCTTTGGAACCTAGACCAATACTGGAATTTTTCACTTCAACAAAGTTGCCAATATGAACTTCCGCTGCCAGTTTTGCCCCTGGACGCAAGCGTGCAAATGGACCAATCTGTGCTTGTTCACCCACAATTGCATGATCAAAGATGCTATATGGCTGAACTTTAGTGCCTGCAGCAATCTTGGTATTTTTAATTACGCAGCCTGCACCAATTTCAACATTATCACCGAGTTCGCAATTACCTTCGATAATGACATTGATATCGATCCGCACATCTTTACCAACAGTGAGTTGACCACGTAAGTCAAAACGGCTTGGGTCAATCAGATGTACACCTTGCTGCATCAGCTGTTTTGCCTGATAAGCCTGGAACTGACGCTCTAAAGCAGCCAGTTGTACACGGTCATTGACGCCTTCCACTTCAAAAGCCAGCTCAGGTTCTACAGATGCAACACTCATACCATCTGCCAGTGCCATTGCCACGATATCCGTCAGGTAATATTCACCTTGTGCATTGTCATTGCTTAAACGTGGAAGCCATTCATGTAACTTGGCATTACTGACCGCATAAATACCGGTATTAATTTCTTTAATTTGACGCTGTTCTTCAGAAGCATCTTTATGTTCAACAATGGCTTGAATCTGACCATCTTTACGTACGATACGACCATAACCACTGGCATCTGCAAGCGTTAATGTCACCAGGCCAATACCTTGCTCTTGAGTAGCATCAAGCAGATTCTGAAGTGTCTGCTGGCTAATACAAGGGACATCACCCGACAGGATTAGTGAAATACCATCTTTAGGCAAAACAGGTAGTGTCATTTGTACGGCATGACCGGTACCAAGCTGTTCAGCCTGTTCTACCCACTGGATATTCTGGTCTGCAAATGCGGACTGAACCTGCTCACCGCCATGACCATAAATGGTAATAATATTGTCTGCATTGAGTTTTTTTGCTGTGTCGACCACATGGCCGAGTAAAGGTCGTCCTGCAAGCGGTTGTAATACTTTCGGTAAGTTGGAACGCATACGGGTTCCTTTACCTGCAGCAAGAATAATCACAGTCGTAGACATGTTCTAATCCTAGATATGGCTTAAGCCATCGTGAAGTAAAAATAAATCCAAATACAAAGTGCTGCCCAGAGGCCAGCGATAATGTCATCCAGCATGATGCCAAAACCACCCCCAACCTGACGGTCAATGACTCGAATCGGCCAAGGTTTCCAGACATCAAATAATCGGAACAGGGCAAAGCCAATGAGTAGCCATAACCAGTTCATCTGACCTAAATAGATCAGTGGCAAAAAGGTGATGGATTGTCCTGCAAACTCATCCCAGACAATACGTCCATCATCATGCACACCCATGACTTTGGCAGTTTGGCCACAGATATATATGCCAACCAGGGACATGATGACAATGGCAAAAAGACTATTTACAAAACCTAAGTAGAGCCAGATGGGTACAAATAAAAGTGCAAAAGCTGAACCAAAAGTTCCGGGGGCTTTAGGCGCCAGACCAGAACCAAATCCTACCCCACTAAAGACAATGAGCCGGTTGGTCCATGACATGCTTTTAAAATTGATCGCAGATTTATGCAAAATGTTGATATCCGTTAAATTGAAGTGAATGATCTACGCCATCTTTTTCAAAAGTTAAACCGTGTTGCTGCTGAATGGAGCCAATTATACTAATCGAAACATCCAGCTGTTTTTGCAATAATTTTTCATAATTTTGCGGGTTTATTGTAAAGCATAACTCGTAGTCATCACCACCCGCGAGGGCGTATTGCCAACGCTGTTCATCATTTAATGCCTGCAGGGCAGGGCTGAGCGGCAATTTTTCAAGCGCTAGCTTTGCACCTACACCTGATGCCTTAAGAATATGTCCTAAGTCTTGTGCCAGACCGTCTGAAACATCAATCATGCTATTGGCCAAACTTTTTAAAGCAATACCGAGTTGACAGCGTGGGGTTGGATAATCCAAACGTTTCTGTAATGGGTGGCCGAGATGATTTAAAGCAAAAGCGGCATCACCCACCGTACCACTGACACAGATCAGATCGCCCGGCTTGGCACCTGAACGTGGTACAGCTTGACCTGTATTTACCCAACCTAGGGCAGTCACAGATAAGGTCAAATGAGGGCTTTGGGTGGTATCACCACCGATTAAGCTCACACCAAATTGATCGCAACAATCATAGAGACCCTGACTAAAGGCTTTTAACCAGTCATGATCAATTTGGGGTAGGCTCAAGGCGAGTAAAATACTATGCGGGGTCGCGCCCATGGCTGCAATATCAGAAAGATTAACAGCGACAGACTTCCAGCCAATCGCATGAGGATCGGTGTCTAAAGGAAAATGACGTCCAGCAACGAGGGTGTCGGCACAGATGACCAGTTGTTGCTGTGGAGGAGGGGTGAGCAAGGCTGAGTCATCGCCAATGCCTAAATCGACAGAATTTTTATTCTGACGATTGAAATAGGTATCGATAATCGAAAACTCAGCCATACAACAATTCGACTAGATTAGTTGGCTTGCTGTTTTTCTGCTGCACGTAAAGTTGTTGCTAAACGGTCCAATACACCATTGATGTATTTATGGCTGTCTGCACCGCCAAAGTGTTTAGCTAACTCAATTGCTTCATCCAGAACCACGCGGTATGGAATCTCAAGATGTTCTTTGAGTTCATAGGCGCCTAGGCGAAGTGTAGCGAGTTCTACACCATCAAGTGCAGAAAGTTCACGATCCAGCACAGGGATAAGCAAAGCATCCAATGCTTCATGATTGGCAACCACTTGAGTCAACAATTCATGATAATAGCTGAGATCCACTTTGTGCATGGCATTGTCCACACGAGTACGTGCTTCAATCTCATGCACCGGATTGTGGCTCATCTGCCATTCATAAATTCCTTGTACAGCAAAGCGACGTGCTTTACGTTTTGCTGCATAAGTTGCTTGAAGTGTTTGCGACATAGCGTTAAATAGCCTTTAACAAGTTAACCATTTCAATAGCAGTCAAGGCAGCTTCACTACCTTTATTACCTGCTTTTGTACCCGAGCGTTCAATCGCCTGTTCGATACTATCCGTAGTCAATACACCATTAATCACTGGTAAGCCAGTGTCCAAGCCAACTACGCCCAGACCTTTGGCACATTCACCAGCTACAAAATCGAAGTGAGGCGTGCTGCCACGAATCACAGCGCCCAGCGCGATGATGGCATCGAAACGATCTGAAGCTGCCAGTTTTTTCGCAACTACAGGAAGTTCCCAAGCACCAGGTGCATGAACAACAGTGATATTATCCTCTGATACGCCATGGCGTTTCAATGTATCAATGGCACCTTCTAACAGATGTTCAACAACAAAGCTATTAAAACGACCAACTAAAATCGCATAACGGTCTTCGTTCGCGAGATGCAACATACCTTCAATACGGCGAACTGCCATAGGAACCTCGATTATTTCTCTGATGTTTGTTGTGCGGTGATGTATTCCACCACTTCTAAGTTAAAGCCGGACAGGGCATTGAAACGTAATGGAGAGCTGAGCAGCTTCATTTTTTCCACGCCGAGGTCACGTAAAATTTGTGCGCCGACCCCAATGGTCTGATACTGCTGAGACAGGGCAGCATTAGATTTTACATTTTTGGGTGCTGTAAGTGCATCTAAGGCAGGGCCTAAGTCCTGTAAATGGCGCTGGCCAATCCAGACCAGAACACCGCGTTCACTCTTGGAAATTTCTTTTAGTGCACGGTCCAGGTTCCAAGCTGGTTCGCCATCCTGCTTGTTCAGTTTGAGCAAGTCGCGGGTCGGGTTAAAACCATGTACACGCACTGTGGTCACGCCCTCTTTAGGCTCACCTTTGACCAAGGCCAGATGGATATCCGGATTACCCAGTTCACGATAGCGGTACAGGTCAAAGCTGCCGTATTCAGTATCAATACTTTGCTGATCGATACGCTCAACCGTTTGTTCATTGGTCATACGGTAATGGATCAGATCAGCAATGGTACCAATTTTCAGACCATGCTTTTCCGCAAAGATTTCTAGATCTGGACGACGTGCCATGGTGCCGTCTTCTTTAATGATCTCGCAGATCACAGAAGCTGGCTCAAGACCCGCAAGACGAGACAAGTCACAACCGGCTTCGGTATGACCAGCACGGTGCAATACGCCACCTGGCTGTGCCATCAATGGGAAGATATGACCAGGTTGTACGATGTCACTTGGTTTGGCATGTGCAGCCACCGCTGTTTGAATGGTGTGCGCACGTTCAGCTGCAGAAATACCAGTAGTAATGCCGTTGGCTGCTTCAATTGAAAGGGTGAAGTTGGTTCCGTGCTGAGCGCCGTTGGCATCCACCATCAAGGGTAGATTTAACTGCTGGCAACGTTCTTTGCTTAAAGTCAGGCAAACCAGACCACGCGCATGGGTGATCATAAAGTTGATGTCTTCAGGACGCACGTGGGTCGCAGCAATCACCAGATCGCCTTCATTCTCACGGTCTTCGTCATCCATCAGGATAACCATTTTTCCTGCACGGATATCTGCTACAAGCTCTTCAACTGTATTGAGCGGCATCAACCTTCACCTTCTTTTTTGATCTATACCAGACCGAATCATGACATTATTACTGCATAGTCTAACGCTTTTTAAGCAATTTTGCCTATGCTTATTGCTTTCCCTCAGGGGTTCATTGTTATACACAGTCTTGCGTAGCATGAAAAGTCGACTTTAAATGAAAGCACAGGCTTTATGCTGGATTTTTAAACGATCAGAAAGCATAAAAAATGACAAACTTATTTAAAATCAACATAACTAAAAATAATCTCTTATTTTTTATGCAGTTTTATGTATTAGTTTAATATAGTCCTTAAAAATACGTATACCTCCTCATTCTTCCCTTTATAAATTTTTTACCAATCAGTTTAAAATTCTGTTTGAAATAATAAATGAATCAGGCGGACCGAAGTCCACCCGAATTCAGATCAGTTTAGAAGAAACCTGCTGGTTTGGTTGAATAACTCACTAACAGGTTTTTGGTTTGCTGATAATGATCCAGCATCATGCGATGGTTTTCACGGCCAATCCCGGATTTTTTATATCCCCCAAAGGCTGCATGAGCCGGGTAGATGTGATAGCAGTTGGTCCAGACCCGACCGGCCTGAATCGCACGACCAGCGCGGTAAGAGGTATGTGCTGAACGTGACCAGACACCGGCACCGAGTCCATAAATCGTATCATTGGCAATTTTGATGGCTTCATCGAAGTCTTTAAAAGTCGTCACTGCCAATACCGGTCCAAAAATTTCCTCCTGAAAGGTTCGCATGTCATTGGAACCTTTAAAAATTGTTGGCTCGATATAAAAACCTTGTCCTACTTCCTGACGTTCATTGCCGCCTAACAAGATTTCTGCACCTTCTTCACGACCTGTTGCAATACAGCCGAGAATCTTGTCCTGCTGTTCCTGTGAAGCCTGAGCCCCGATCATGGTCTCGGTATCCAGGGGATGACCAGTCTTGATCTTTTTCACTCGCTCTACTGCGAGTTCCAGGAATTGGTCGGCAATACTTTCCTGAACCAGCGCACGTGAAGGGCAGGTACAGATTTCACCCTGGTTTAAAGCAAACATGGTAAAGCCTTCTAGAGCTTTTTCCAGAAAATCATCTTTCTGATCCATGATGTCGGCAAAGAACAAGTTTGGTGATTTACCTCCAAGTTCTAAAGTCACAGGAATAATATTTTCAGTCGCATACTGCATAATCAACTGACCCACTGCCGTTGAACCCGTAAAGGCAATTTTGGCAATACGCGGATTAGTCGCCAGTGGACGGCCGACTTCAACACCGTAGCCATTCACGATGTTTAATACGCCTTCAGGCAACAGATCTTGGATTAACTCAACCAGCACCAAAATACTCACCGGTGTCTGTTCAGCGGGTTTCAGCACAATACAGTTTCCGGCTGCGAGAGCTGGGGCTAGTTTCCAGGCTGCCATCAGAATCGGGAAGTTCCACGGGATAATCTGACCCACGACACCCAATGGCTCATGAAAATGGTAGGCAATAGTGTCTTCATCAATTTCCGAGATGCCGCCTTCCTGGGCGCGAATGCAGCCGGCAAAATAACGGAAATGATCAATGGCTAAAGGAATATCCGCTGCCAGGGTTTCTCGGATCGGCTTGCCATTATCCCAAGTCTCTGCAACTGCTAGTAACTCAAGATTTTCTTCAAGACGATCGGCAATTTTTAATAAAATATTGGAACGGGTAGTAGGGGAGCTGTTATTCCATTGCTGTTTGGCGGCATGAGCCGCATCCAGCGCCAGTTCAATATCTTCCACTGATGAGCGTGGAACTTTGGTAAAGGCTTTTCCATCTACGGGGGAGACATTATCAAAATATTCACCTTTGACGGGTGGGACCCATTTTCCGCCAATGAAGTTTTCGTATTGGGATTTAAATTGCACTTTTGAACCGTCAGTATTGGGATCTGCATAACGCATAATTCTATTCCTTGATATGATTATTATTGATGAATGCCGAACCACTTCTGCCCTGCAAAAGCCCTCAGATTCAACATCTCAGCTCTACTATAGAGAGGGAAAAAAATCACAGGATAAATACTTACAAGCTTGCTACAAAAGACAACATTTGGATAAAAATGGAATTTATTATTTTTATAAATTTCAATATTTTATTTTTATAATGACATGATTTTAATATGTAAAAAGCATTACTGATCAGCTTGATATTTTTATTTCATATCCAGGAAAAATAGGTAAATAAAATTATTGAAAAATAAGACAGGCAGAGCTTGCTACCTATCTTATTCATCTGGCTTATAGGGCTTTATTTTCCAGCCATTGAAATAGCTGCTGATAGACCTGCTCACGGACTGGTTTTTCTGAAAGAACCAGATCATGTATCCCATTTTGAATCGAACAGAGTTGCACATCGCCCTGGATTTTCTGCGCATGTTCAATCATGTCGCGTACCTGAAGAATCACATCACTGGTTTGAGCATTACGGTTAAAACGTAGGGGATAAGTGGTTTTGTGGGCATGCATCAGCAAAGTCGGAATATTTAAACGTACACCCTGATGAATTTCTTTTTGTGCTTCGTGAATGGCATGTACAAAACTCAGACGCACCCAGTGATAGCTAGGTTTTTTCCATTCCAGATCAAAATGCCATTCCCCCTGATAGCTAATATGCAGACTAGGCACATAATGACGATTTAAGCGGCTAGGAAATAGCATTTCCGGAAAACGTTTTCCCAGACGGCTCAATTTAGGCACCAGAAACTTTTTCTCAAAAGGCGTCATATTAAAGTCATAAAAAGGACTATTGAGCCATAAGCCTTTAATTAAGGGATGATCTGGATGATGTGCTGCATACAAAGTAGTAATTAATCCGCCGGTAGAATGGCCACTGAGTAAAACCGTGTCATGGCCTTCCTGTCCAATAATTTCAAGAGCCTGGCTGATTTCTGCATCATATTCTGAAAGATGATAGACATTATAAAGTTTCTGATGGGACAGATAGGATCGGCCGTATTTACGTAAATCCAGTGCATAAAAATCAAAACCTTGCTGATTAAAACGCTCTGCCATTTCAGTCTGGAAAAAATAATCAATAAAGCCGTGAATATAGAGGACAGCTTTAGAGGTCGGTTGGTCTGCCTTTTTGCGGATCAGTGTGGCAACTACTGTGCCTTCAGTATCTGGCGGGAATTCTAAAGTGGCCTGTTCATAACCTTCACCCAGAATATCAGGTTGATATTCAAGGCTGGAAAGCGGATGGGACATATTGTTCTACTCATGATTATTTTTATTCACTTATCCTTGTGGATTGGCTTGCATTTGTCAAATCCTGCTGTCTTACCCATTCGAGATCAGTAGTACCATTCAGAGAATAGTCAAATATAAAATTTCAGGTCATTGGCAGCCTGATTAACTAAATAAAAATTAATAAAAAACCCCGGCATCCTGCCGGGGTTTTTCGTATTGGTTAGCTCGGTATAACTCCTGTCGTACCTTACAATCCTTGTGCTTATCTATTGTCATTGTTATATGGAACTTCCTGTTCCTGATGTAAGTATCATAGGAAAATTCCACTATTTGGGATAGCCGTAAAGAACCGGAATCGATGTAAGTCAATGCGTACAAGTCTGACTGAAAATTATCCGTATTTTTCTGTAGAAGTGAGAATTTATTCTGAATCATGCGCTTCGATAAATTAGCCGATTATGGCTATTTTGCTTGTTTTTAAGACAATTTTTTTATTTTAATGCAGTTAGAATATGTTGATCGATGAGGGGATAAAAAATGAAATCTATTGCAGTCTTTTGTGGTTCAGCTATGGGGAATAGCGAAAATTTTAAAGAGCAGGCCCAAGCTTTGGGTGAGTCTATTGCGAAACGGGGAATCACGCTGGTTTATGGTGGCGGCCGAGCTGGACTGATGGGTGTTGTGGCTGATAGTGCATTACATGCTGGTGGAACAGTCATTGGAGTAATTCCACAAAATCTGGTCGATGCAGAATTGGCCCATCCGCTGTTAACAGAGCTGCATGTGGTGAAAAATATGCATGAACGTAAGACAAAAATGTCTGATCTGGCGGATGCATTTATTGCTTTGCCGGGCGGGGTGGGGACTTTAGAAGAAATTTTTGAGCAGTTGACCTGGGGGCAGTTGGGCCTTCATCAGAAGCCTTGTGCATTTTTAAATATCCATGGATTTTATGATGAATTGCTGAATTTCTTGATGAAAACGACTGAGGCTGGATTTACCCAGTCACGTTTTACCGATGCCTTGATCTCCTCAAGTTCAATTGAGGAAGTATTGGATGCTGTGGAGCATTATCATGCACCAGAACCGAAATGGAATAAAAGTGTAAAGGCAGTAGAATCGGTATGAGTAATAAAGTGATTACGATTGCTGCGGCTATCATTCTGAATGAACAGAATCAGATTTTGTTGGTTCGTAAAAAAGATACCGATTTCTTTATGCATGTGGGCGGAAAGCTGGAACCCAATGAATTGCCTGAAGCTGCACTTTCTAGGGAAGTTCTGGAAGAGACAGGCTGTGAGATGGAAATACTGTCTTATATTGGTAAATATGAAACCGTGGCTGCGAACGAATTGAATCATTCGCTGGTCAGTTATTTGTATCAGGTTAAATTAAAAAGTCAGCCTCAGGTTCAGGCTGAACTTGCGGAAATGCAATGGGTTGATCTTAATCATCCAGACCTGCCTTTAGCCCCTTTAACTCGGGATATTTCAATTCCGTGGTGTAAGCAGCTATTAGGAATCTAATGAGATCTCAAAAAATTTTAATCTATAGATATGAAATTTAACCAGATTGTCATATTAGAGCGTTAATATTGATGTTTACAAAAGCCCATTTCCCCTCAAATGGGCTTTTTTTATGGTTTTTTATCATTAATTGCTTGGATGAATTAGATGCTTAAACCTGTATGAAGTGCAATCCTTTTAGCAGGAGTTCCCTAAAAAGATAAATCGAACCAGAGTTCTAGAGATTCAAGATTTAAAGAAAATTTTCTTAATTTGAGAAAAAAGCAGGGTTAGGCAGAATATTTAGTCATTGAGAACGACAATAAAAAAAGCCCCAGTCATTCAACTGAGGCTTTTTGAATCTGGAGCGGGAAACGAGACTCGAACTCGCGACCCCAACCTTGGCAAGAGTCACCGACATAAAATACACTAAATTACATAATTGGTATGTTAATAAACTCTATATATAACAGTTATATAGAGTTTTAATTTTGTGTGACGTAATTTAAGGTGGGGTAGGGTACTTTGATTTTTGGTCACTAATTTATTGTGATAATCAACAATAATAACCAACATTCATATGCTTAATCTAAGAGTGTTTTACTGACTGGTATAATTTTATGATGAGAGGGGTGTTGCCTGAGGCTACGGTTTCTGTTTGGCCTTTTGGCGTAAGACGTACAAATATAAGCTTTCTACTTTTTCACGTGTCCATGGTGTGGTACGCAAGAATCGTAATGATGATTTAACACTTGGGTCTATGCAAAAACTGAACCGTACCGGGTTTGTCGGAGACTTTTTTATTTAAGTTAGGCCACCTGACCTAACGGGTTAATCTTATAATCGTACATTGCTTCAAGCTCAAAAGACGATACATAACTCAGCGCATCAAGCACCATATCTGTATTCTTACGTGTTGATACTTTCCAGCCAACAATTGCACATGAAAAAACATCAATAATAAATGTGGTTTAGACCCAATCTGAATGAGTTTTAATATATGTGAAGTCAGCGACCTGAGATACCGTCTTGGTAGTCAATCAGGTTTTGAGATTATTCGGCTAATAAATAATCTCTTTGATAGGCAGTCTGATGTTTTAAAACGCTATAACACAGATCTCTGTACACGACAAATTTCATAGGATCCTTGTCCTATCAGGCTTTTTCTTTCTTAAAATTGCTAGCACTTTCTTAAATTCTTCTTTTTTTCCAAAACCAATCAAACGTAGAATAGCCATTTGAACATAGTCCAAACCGTAGCGAAATAAACTTACTGAAAGTCGTCCATGCTTCTTTATTTTTATCGCTTTTTTCCGATCATGTTGCCATTCACCTGTTAAATAGCACCAACAGAAACCGATAGCTAGCACTGCTATCAATTTCTTGACTCGTCTAGGGTCTGTTAAACGAGTATTTTCAAGATTGAATCCACGTCCTTTGAGACAACTAAATAACGTTTCGATTTCCCAGCGTAATGCATAATCACGAATAGCAGAAGCATTAAACATAGGAGAAACAACAAGTAAAAGCTCTCCATCTTCTAATTGTAGCGCACTAATATACAGTTTCACTCGACCAACCCAAATACGTCGTTTACGACATTCAGTTTGACCAACTTGAAGATGATGAAATAAATCACTAATTTTATGATTCTTGGCTAAGTGATTGGTCACAATAAAGTTTTTTTAACACGTATACAGAAGTTAATGTCATTTTCAATTAACCATATAAACCATTTCTCACCGATAAATTCTCTGTCTGTAAACACATTCACAATACGATCTTTACCAAAAATGGAGATAAAGCGTTGAATCAAAGCAATACGCTCTTTTGTATCTGAATTTCCACGTTTATTGAGCAATGTCCAAACAATAGGTATCGCTATTCCACGATAGACGATGGCTAAGATCAAGATATTAATATCTCGTTTTCCCCATTTCCAATTAGTTCTATCCAAAGTTAATTGGACTTTATCGAATGAAAATATATTGAAAATTAACTGAGAAATTTGACGATAATCGAAATACTGATCTGCAAAGAAGCGTTGTTGTATACGTCGATAAAATGATTGTGGTAAGCACTTGATGGGTAAGGCTTTAGATGCAGAAGAAAGATTACATGTCTGTTTTACAATTAATGCAAGCATAATCAGTGTAAAACATTTTGCATGTGACTTGTTCCACTTTAGATATTTGTTTAAGATGAGATGTAACTCATTGAAATGTGTCATCATATTCGTCGTCAGAAAACAAGTATTATGCCATTATTTCAATGAGTTATCTTTTTTTGTCGTGTACAAAAATATTTTTTAATGATAAATAAAAAGCCTATTTTTAAAGAAATTTAGCATACGGCATAGTGAAAACAACAATAGAGCAATTACTCAACAATAAACATTAACATCAATTATTTAGATCATATTCAATTTTAATAAAAAGACAAATGTGTATTAAAAATAGCCATCATACGTCTATTTTTGATTACAAAATATAATGAGGGGATTGCTTCCCATTTCATACATTTCTCATATATAAAAAGACATACTATTTTTAAGGTTTTTCTAAACCAATTTTTTTACTTCATAATTTTTAACATCATAATTAAAGGTGAACCATGCAAAATAAGAAGCGCACCCCATTAGACGCGCAACAGTCCCATCTTTGGATTATTGGTGGTGGTATCGCAGGTATGGCTGCTGCTGCATTTGCAATCCGTGATGCCAAAGTCCCTGCCAAAAATATCCATATTTTAGAAGAACTCGATATTTCAGGTGGTTCGATGGATGGTGGACATACACCGCATGCCGCGCAAGCTTGGGTAACACGTGGTGGGCGAATGCTGACCGATGAAACTTATTTGTGCCTATGGGACTTATTTTCCAGTATTCCATCTTTGGAAAATCCAGACATTTCGGTGCGTGAAGAATGTCGTGAGTTTAATGAAAAAGTGAAAACCCACGCCAATGCACGGTTGATTGATGCCGAACATGTCATTGCGGATGCAGCAAAGCTTGGTCTGAATACGCTACATCGTGCACAGATGCTGCGCCTATTAGCTTCAAAAGAAGAAAAAATTGGCAGTCGCCGCATTGATGAGTTTTTTGATGAAACCTTTTTTGAAACCAATTTCTGGCGCATGTGGCGCACGACTTTCGCTTTTCAAAAATGGCACAGTGCAGCAGAGTTAAGACGCTATTTCTTGCGTTTTATTCAAGAATTGCCACGCATTCATACCTTAGCGGGTGTGAAACGTACCAAGTACAACCAATATGACTCGATGATTCTGCCCCTACAGCGTTGGTTAGTCGCACAAGGCGTCGATGTGCGTTTTGGACACTATGTCACAGATGCAGACTTCATTACCAATGCTGAAACTCAAGAACGCTACGCTTCACGCCTATATGTACAATTGCCTGAAGGCTCAGAGCAAATTAATCTGAAAGCCAATGATTTAGCTATTTTCACTTTAGGCTCTATTACAGCAGACTCACGTTATGGCGGTAATCATGACGTGCCTGCCCTTATTCGTCATCGAGAAGATCATGGCTGGACGCTTTGGGAAACGCTGGCACAAAAAGCCCCAGACTTTGGCCGTCCAATGACTTTTTATGGCAATGTCGATGAACATAAGTGGGAGTCTTTCACTCTGACCATGAAAGATGACGTGCTACTTAAACGTATTATTGACTATACAGGCAATGAACCAGGCACAGGCGCACTCATGACTTGGTATGAGTCGGGTTGGCATTTATCCATCGTGGTTCCTGCACAGCCACACTTTGCCGACTTACCTGAAGGTTTATATACCTTATGGGGCTACGGTTTCCAAATTGACCATATAGGCGATTACATCAAAAAACCAATGTCCGAAGCCACGGGGCAAGAAATCCTAACAGAACTGATTAAACAGCTCGGTTTTGACGACATTTTAGATCATGTTTTGGCAACGACTGATGTTACTACCGCCATGATGCCATACGCCTCTGCCCTATTCGCCTGCCGTAAACCGGGGGATCGTCCACAGGTAATTCCACAAGGCTCACAAAACTTTGCTTTCCTTGGACAGTTTGTGGAAATTGAAGATGACGTGGTCTTTACTGTGGAATATTCAGTTCGTGGGGCGATGCTTGCCATTTATGAATTTTTTGGGGTGGAACGTGAAATCCCTGAAATTTACAACGGTCTACTTGATCCCAAAGTGGGTTTAAAAGCTTTAGAAACAGTGTTCCACTAAGTTTTTAATATATAGCGATAAGAGCACCTTTATGTCGCCACTATTACATAGTTTAATTTAAGCAACGTTTGGATACACGAGTGTGGCAGGGATGCCACACGTTATCCATCATAATAGGGATGTTATGTATGGGTAACAAAGGCTTTTGCTTTCTTTTGGCTTATCAAAAGTAAGGGTATTGCCTACACAAACACCTTTTATACTTTATTGAAAGTTGAGGCCGTGTACGCACCTAATTTTAAATTGGATAAAAAGAAAAATTAGATAAAACTTTATACCTCATTCGTAAATAAATTGACTAATCAACATAGGAAAAACATCTCCACGTTTTAAATAATACTCCGAAACTGACTAAGTGCTTTTCTATCTTTTTCTCATGATTTTAGATTTCATAAAAATTACCTCTGTACACGACAAATTTCATAGGATCCTTGTCCTATCAGGCTTTTTCTTTCTTAAAATTGCTAGCACTTTCTTAAATTCTTCTTTTTTTCCAAAACCAATCAAACGTAGAATAGCCATTTGAACATAGTCCAAACCGTAGCGAAATAAACTTACTGAAATGTAGGGGTTACACGGTTTGTCGCCATTACAGCATGTCCAACTGGTGTTGCGCATACGTTTATGGCGGCCGAAGCCTTACAACAAGGTGCAGTAAAGCACGGTTATCAGATTGATGTTGAAACCCAAGGATCGGTTGGGGCTAAAAATATTTTATCGGCAGAAAGTATTGCCAAAGCAGATGTGGTGATCTTAGCAACGGATATTGAGGTCAATACAGATCGCTTTGTAGGCAAACGTGTATATCGCTGCAGTACAGGATTTGCCCTTAAGCAAACGGATAAGACTTTTGCAAATGCAATTGCTGAGGCCAAAGTGCTTGAAACGGGTAAGCAAATAGCCACTAAGACAGGAAATGAAAACAAAGAAAAAACAGGAATTTATAAACACCTTTTAACAGGGGTGTCTTTCATGCTGCCGATGGTGGTGGCGGGCGGTTTGATCATTGCCATCTCGTTTATGTTTGGCCTCAATCCTGTTGAAGGAAGCTTTGCCGCATCCTTAAAGCAAATAGGTGCTGCAGCATTTACTCTTATGGTACCTATGCTGGCAGGTTACATTGCTTATTCTATTGCGGATCGTCCGGGTTTAACTCCAGGTTTGATTGGCGGTTTACTTGCCACACAATTAGAGGCAGGCTTTCTCGGTGGATTAGTTGCAGGTTTTATTGCAGGTTATATTGCGTTATTTTTATCGAAACAGCTTAAACTCCCAAGTAGCCTAGAAGCATTAAAACCAATATTGATTATTCCACTATTGGCCAGTTTAGCTGTTGGTTTAATCATGATTTATGTGGTTGGACAGCCTGTTGCACAATTGTTTGAATTACTCACACACTTCCTTGCCAATATGGGGACGACCAATGCCATGATCATGGGGGTTATCCTTGGGAGTATGATGTGTATTGATGTTGGGGGCCCAATAAACAAAGCGGCTTATGCCTTTACGGTGGGCTTACTTACGTCACAAACATACGGACCGATGGCGATTACCATGGCTGCGGGTATGGTACCGCCATTGGGTATGGCAATTGCAACTTTTCTGGCAAAGCATAAATTTGCCAAACCTGAGCAAGATGCAGGGAAGGCTGCTGTAGTTCTGGGCCTATGTTTCATCTCGGAAGGGGCTATTCCGTTTGCTGCCAAAGACCCGATTCGAGTGCTTCCATGCGCGATCGCAGGTGGTGCTGTAACTGGGGCTTTGGTTGCATTATTTAAATGTGAACTAGTCACTCCTCATGGCGGTGTAATGGTACTGATCATTCCGAATGCGATGAATTATCCATTAAAATATTTATTGGCGATTGCGATTGGAAGTGTGGTGACTGGTGTAGCTTATGCCGTAATAAAACAACGGTTAGAATAAGCCCTTCATAGAAGCTTTGTGAAAGCTATTTAGTGCAATAAATGAATATTATGCTCAATCCTATTTTGGATCAGTTGGAGAGTCTCTGCTTGAATTTGTCCAGGTAATAGGTCATGAGCGATATTGCTGAATCGGATTGCAACCTTACAAATCGAGCCAATATTCACCCCATCTATTGTAGTAAACATTAAGTTTTTTTGAGCATGGATTTATTTCCTTTTGATACGTTGGCGAGTACTACTGTTCTGAAATGACAGCTTTGTCCGTTATAATTGTATAAACATTTTTGGTTTCTGGTAATTATGTCCTCATTGATCAATTTTCTATCTCGCTTTAGTACTGCAACTCTTCAGCGCAGCCTGAGCTATGCTAAACACATTGATAGGGAAACGATTGAGTTCTTTGAGGACAAAGACGGGGTTACGATGTATGCCCAAATTGAAGGGACAGATTATTACGATACCGCAATTACCTATAATCCCCAAAAAGACCGTTTAATCGATGACGACTGCACTTGTCCGGTTGGATATAACTGTAAACATGCTGCTGCTTTAGCGCGGTTATTCTTTCAGGAATATCGCCAGGAATTTCAGCAGCGTTATGCTGACTCTCAATCCCCGCAGGGAATCACAAAACGCCAACGGGGGGATGATCAGGCGCAGCGCTGGTTGAATGATTTTAAACGGTATTTACAACAGACTGAACCAGAGCAATCTGTCAAAACAAACAATTATTTAATTTACCTGCTAGATCAGTCTGTCAGCTTAAAGAAATTGACAGTTGATGTTCAGAAGGCCAGACGCAATAAAAACGGCTCAATTGCGGGGGAAAGTTATTATACCCAATATGAAAATATCACCAGAAAGCATCTGACTTTACCTGAACAAAAACGACAATTATTTAACCAGATTTATTATTATGCCAAAATAAACAGTGACGAACGCTTTTATCAAAGCAATCTTGATATCTCCAGAATTTTATTGGAGCATTTCAAATCTTTTATTCAAAGTGGCGATGTGTACTGGCAAAAAAAGAGCCATACTGCACTTCAATGGTCAGAACAAGGCTATCACATCGAACTGATCTGGCAACAAGGTGTAAACAAACAGACAGAGCATTTAAACATTGAATTGGTCAATGGTGATATTCGACTCGATTTGAAATCAAATCCACATATTCAGATTCTCGCGAGCCATCCACCATGTTATGTGAATATTCAACAGAACACGGTGGGCCAGTTATATGGTGAATATACGGCAAATCTTCTGTACCATTTTTTACAGATGCCTGATCTTCCATCTATGCTCTTGCCAGAGTTTGAGCAACTGACTCATCAATATTCAGACGTGAAAAATCTGCCTCGGCCCGAGTCTATTCAGCATATTGATGTCCTTGAGGGTAGTCCCCAGCCAATTTTACGCTTCGGTGTTTTAGATAAATTTGATTGGAAATGGGAAGAGTCTGTTTGTGCCGAAATTGAATTCTCCTATGTAGGCGGACGAATAAAAGCAGGTACATCAGGTGACAGTTTTATTGGTGAGCAGCATGGCAAAATGGTGCGACAGCTTCGGGACTTAGTTCAGGAACAACAGTCAATCCAGCGTTTACAGCTGTTGGTCGAATCACTGAAGTGGGTAAAAGATCTTAATTATTACCAGCAATTAAAACTGGATAAACAACGTCTTGATTCTATGGTTTTTGCGTTCTATGGAGACTGGATCAAACAGCTGATGCCCATCAATCAAATTGAATTGATTGGATGGCAGATAGAGCATCTGGAACACAGCCCATTTAAGCTGCAATATGTTGAAAATTTAAATATTTCCATCACTGAATCTGAAAGCCAACAAGACTGGTTCAATATCGGGGCGACCGTTCAGGACAGTGCAGGCAATAGCTATGATTTACTCGATGCACTTGTGGCTTTGGTGAAAGAACAGCCTGATTTACTTGATCCACGGATTTTTGGTCATCTGAATGACAGTCACATTTTCACCCTGAAAACTGCAGCGGATCAACCAGATTTGGCTTTATCCGCAAAGGACATTAAGCCGGTATTGTTGCATCTGCAGAGCATTTTACAGCAAGAAGAGCGTAGCATAGATCGCTATGATGCGAGTCAACTATTAGAATTACAGCATCATCTGGGGATGGTATGGCAGGTCAGTAATCGCCTGCAGCAATTTGCGCAGAAATTCAAACAAGGCTATCAGCAACAACTGCCGACACCACAAGGTTTTCAGGGGGAATTACGTCCATACCAGCAGCAGGGCCTAGGCTGGTTACAGTTTTTAAGGGAAACCCAGCATGGCGGGATTCTGGCGGATGATATGGGTTTGGGTAAAACAGCACAAACTTTAGCCCACTTACTCATGGAAAAGCAGGCTGGTCATTTGCAGGACAGACCCGCCTTAATTGTTGCACCCACATCGCTGATGCATAACTGGTTCAAAGAAGCGGAGAAATTTACCCCTGAGCTCAAGGTATTGCTGCTACAGGGGCCCGATCGCCATCAGTATTTTGAGCAGATTCCGCACTATGATATTGTGTTAACCACATATCCGCTTCTGGCGAGAGATGAAGAGCAACTAAAGCAATATGAATATCATCAACTCATTTTGGATGAGGCGCAGAATATCAAAAATCCGCGTGCCAAAGCTGCACAGGTAGTACGGCAATTAACAGCGCGACATCGTCTATGTCTAACTGGTACACCTATGGAAAATCATTTGGGTGAGCTGTGGGCACTATTTTATTTCCTGATGCCAGGATTTTTATATTCACAAGAAATTTTTAATAAAAAGTACCGTCATCCGATTGAAAAACGCGGTGATCAGCAGTTAAGGCAAAAGTTGGTAAACCGCATTAAACCCTTTATTTTACGTCGTTTGAAAACTGACGTTGCCAAGGAATTGCCTGAAAAAACCACGATTGAAGTCAATATTGATATGAATGACCAGCAATCCAAGTTATATGAGGCTGTTCGTGCCACGATGCAGGCAAGCATTCAGAAAATTGTGGCAGAAAAAGGCTTTAAACGTAGTCAAATTCAAATTTTAGATGCCTTACTGAAGCTACGTCAGGTGTGCTGCCATCCTAGCTTACTAAAGCTGGATTCAGTGAAAATTGGGCAGGCAAACTCTGCCAAACTTGAACAGTTGATGGATATGGTCGTTCCAATGGTGGAAGAGGGGCGAAAAATTCTTATCTTCTCTCAGTTTACCTCAATGTTGGAACTGATTGAACAACAGCTCCATCACGCAGAAATTGGCTATGTGAAGCTGACTGGAAAGACCAAAAAGCGAGATGAAGTCATTACAGCATTTCAGTCTGGACAAGTGCCGGTATTTTTAATCAGTCTGAAAGCAGGAGGGGTTGGTCTGAATCTAACTGCCGCAGATACGGTCATTCACTATGATCCATGGTGGAACCCTGCTGCTGAAGATCAAGCTTCAGATCGTGCATGGCGGATTGGACAGGACAAGCCGGTATTTGTGTATAAGCTGATTACTAATAAAAGCATAGAAGAAAAAATTCTTGCCTTACAGCAAAATAAAGCAGAACTGGCACACTCTATTCTAAGTACAGATCATGAAGGCGAAGCGAAACTGACGGAAAATGACGTGATGAACTTGTTTGAGAAATTTTAGTTTGGTTTCAGATTACCCTAATCATCTGTAAGTATCTGAAAGTCTGGATGCAATTTTTTCCAATGTTCTCTTAATTTTTCTTTATGAACAGAAATCATAGGTAAGTCTAGTAATAGCACTGGCCATACCGACCGTGCTTTGTCCATGATCGCGTGAAGTTGTTTTTCAATAACACGCCATGGAACACCGACTTTTTCAGCCCATTGTTCAAAGTGTTTCATCTCAGCTAAATACCAATCTTTATTTTTGGCAAGATTTAAGGCGAAATGACGCTCATTTTCAATATATACACTTGTCATCAATATATCGTATGCAGGGGATAATCTTGGCGTTGTTTTATCGTGATAAATCATACTCCAGTTCTTTAAGTGTGCATCTCCATTGGCGAGTAAAATATTGACGAGTAAACGGCTGGCAAATTGCTGAATATCAAAAATTTTGTTATCTGAAAATTGATAAATGATCTTTCCTATCTGCTCATAATTTGTGGTGCTGTATTTCTGCTGTGGATATGCACCGAAGATCTGAGCAAAGTCTTCGATGTGAATAAGCTCTGTAGTATCAGCAGTACTCTGTCTATCAAATCTTTTGATTGCAAAAGCATATTGCTCTTGGGGTAAATTTAATGGTGGAAGGTTTTGTAAGAGTGCCATATCCACCAAGCGAATCTCAGGGACATCTATTCCGACCATTTTGGCAAGGCTCATCATAGAATATTCATTTAGCGGAACAAAAGCATGTCTGGAAGAAGGAGTTTTGATAATCCAGTCCCCGAGTAGAGACGATTCCGTTGCCTGGACTAGTGTAAAACGCCCATCTTTGGCTTTCATGGAAAACTTCATTTGGACGCCGGCCAAGGAAAACTTATTATCTGTTCGAATCTCTTGCTTTAAGATCTGATCTGGATTAGAGATCTGCAGTTTGAATTTTATTTCATCTGGAATTTCTTCTGGATCTAATGGAGTCGCAATGAGTGCTCCAGGTAAATCATGACCTAAAGCTGCCAATAACTGAAATTCATTGTCTATATGTACTTTGAGGCTTTGTGCAATCAGTTCGCGTAATGCACCTTCTGGTAGCAAGTTTGATAGCAAGGGATGTAAACGCTGATGTGTAACATAGGTCTTTTCTAAAATCTTATCCACTTGAGGATACAAGGGGGAAGTCAGCAGGCTCAAGGTTGGGCGTTGCTGATCAGAGCGGAAAGAATCTGTAAAAACCAGAATATTTTTTCCGCTCTGAAATCCTGCCAAGTATCCAACGACAGCGTGATGTAATGTTAATTTCAGGACGGCAACAGTATTCATGGTTCCTCTCCTCCGAGAAGACCCTTCCATGGGTTAGTCATTAAGTCATCCTGATCTTCAATAGTGACTTTAATTTCATCATTCAATAATTGTCTAATCAAATGAACCTTATCATCAGGGATGAGCATCAGTTGAGCATTTAATCCTGCCGCTATAATTTCTAAGGTCTCTAATCGAGGGTTGCCCTGACTTTCCAGTTTTTGGTACTGCTGTCTTGAAATGCCTGTACGGGATTGCATATCAACTTGCTTTAAGCCCAATTGGGTTCGTCTTTTTTTGATTTGCTGTAGTAAAGACTTATTTAGTGTAGACATATTTATTGCTTTTTGGTGGTATAAGAAGCATATTAGTTGCTTTTTTATTAAGAAGCAATGACAGAAATTATTAACAGGCTCCGCGGCATCAATATTTAGGATCTAGGCAAGCTGATCTTGTTTAACATAAGCCACTTAGTAGTAGCTAATACTATCTTTTGTTTTGGAGTTTTTTTTATCTTGTATGATTGATACTCTGGAGCATCATCTACACGGTTTTTTGTTCACAGTTTTGAAAGAGCACTTTTGTAAACTTACTTTTTTAAGTATAAAAATTTCTTATGAAGTAAAATATTGAATAAAACAACAATAAAAAAGCCCCAGTCATTCAACTGAGGCTTTTAGAATCTGGAGCGGGAAACGAGACTCGAACTCGCGACCCCAACCTTGGCAAGGTTGTGCTCTACCAACTGAGCTATTCCCGCAGGGTCGATCAATTTTTTACTTTAAAAAATGAACAAAAAAGAATTTGGAGCGGGAAACGAGACTCGAACTCGCGACCCCAACCTTGGCAAGGTTGTGCTCTACCAACTGAGCTATTCCCGCATGCCGTGTATAATACAGCATGCAAAAACAGGGTCAATAACTTTATGAAAAATCTTGTGTCGATTGCATAAAATAAAAGCAATATTCTCTGTGCTTCCAGACAATTAGACAAAATTTATGCAAAATTTAATGAAATCTCGGCACAATCAAATAATTGCAGACATTTCTTGCACCGAAATAGCGGATAGAACAGGGTATACTGGACCCATATCTTGAATCGGAGTCAGGCCATGAGCTTAGAACAACAACTGAAAGACCGTTTGGCACAATTGTCACCTACCTATCTGGAAGTCGTGAATGAATCTTCAGGTCATGGTGGATATTTTCCGGGTAAGGAATCGCATTTTAAGGCGGTGATTGTCAGTGAAGCTTTTGCCGGTTTACGTGCGGTGCAACGCCATCAAAAGGTCTATGCTGCGGCAGGTGATTTGCTGTCTAAAGATAAAATTCATGCCTTGGCAATTCATGCTTTCTTGCCTGAAGAGTGGACAGGACAGGATACGTCTAGTCCGGAATGTGCACATGCACCAAAAAACTAAGAGGACTTTATGGATACCCAGCTTTTAGTCAAGATTATTCATATGTCTGCGGCAGGACTGGCCATTGTGGCCATTCTTGCGCGTGCTCTTACCCTGTTTATGGGTACACAGGGCAATCAGCCGAATCCGAAAGCACGTGTATTTCTGGTCGCTTTGCAGCACCTGGTGATTAGCGTGATTGCCTTAACTGGGATTATTGCCCTGTTTTTAAAGAATTTTGATGTACAGCCTTGGTTTTATGCCAAAATCATTTTATTTCTGGTGCTGATTTCATCCCTGGGCAAAGCCTATAAAAAAGATGATTCAATCCTGTTGGTACAACGCCGTGCTGGCTTATTTATTGCTGTGGTTTCACTTATTGCGATTATGGTATTGGTCATGATCAAGCCGAATTTTGGCTAAATTATTCATCAGTCAATGAACTAAAACATACTGATCATTAGAAAAATAAAGAGGGGTGTTTATGCATACTCGTGTGGTATTTAACCAGAAAGGTGGGGTGGGGAAGTCAAGTATTGCAGTCAATCTGGCTGCAATCAGTGCGCATCAAGGGCTTAAAACCCTGTTAATCGATCTTGATCCGCAGGCAAACTCCAGCCAGTATTTACTAGGAGATGATGCAACTTATTCGAGTGACAAGCCGGCGCTGGAGCCGAATATTGAAAACTATTTTGAAGATGTATTGGGGAATCAGCAGAGCAAAAGCTTGATTGGTAATGCGATTGGCTCCATTCTCAAGACCCGGGCCAAAGGGTTGGAAAGTTATCTGCATCAATCACCTTTTAAAAATCTGGATGTCATTCCGGCAAGTCCGAGTTTGGGCACCTTGGCCCATGCACTGGAATCCAAGCACAAAATTTATAAGCTGCGCGATGCCTTGCAGCCGCTTTCTGAGCATTATGACCGGGTATTTATCGATACTCCGCCGGCATTTAATTTCTTTACGCTTTCAGCACTGATTGCTGCAGACCGTGTTCTGATTCCATTTGACTGTGATGTGTTTTCTAAACGGGCCTTACAAACCTTGATTGAGAATGTCATCGAAACTCAGGATGATCATAATGAACGTCTGGAAATTGAAGGCATCGTGGTCAACCAGTTTCAGGCTCAGGCAAAACTGCCACGCGAAGTGGTACAGCAACTGATAGATGAAGGTCTTCCGGTGCTGAACAGCATGTTGCCGCCCTCGGTGCTGATGAAAGAGTCGCATCAAAAAAATCAGCCATTAATTCACTTGGCAACTGATCATAAATTGACTCAGGCCTATCAATCATTGTTCAATGAGATAGAGCAGCATTAAGATCGAGTTAACTATGAAACTTGTGAAAATAAGCCTGGCAATCAGCATACTTAGCTTGCTGAGTGCCTGTGCAACGACGGTCAAACCGACCTATGTTTCACCCACCCATTATCAGACCCTCAACTGTCAGCAGCTTCAGGGTGAATACAATCGTATTCAGCAATATCTTGATAATGGTGTTGAGCCGCCTAAACGTACAGGTGTCGGCGTAGGGGTAGGCGTCGGTGGTGGCTGGGGCAGCCGCGGCGGATGGGGCATTGGTCCGAGTGTATCAGTGAATATGGGACAGTCTTCCAATACCAAACGTACTGAAACGGCACGTCTACTGGGTGAACAGGAAGCTATTGTACAAGCTGCAAAATTTAAAGCTTGCCCAATTATTGTCCGTCAAAATACCAATAAATAGCCCTCTAAACATCAAAAAAATGCTGACTTTAGGTCGGCATTTTTTCTATCTTAAAAATGATTGGTCAAGTGATAGAGTTCACAGTATTCACCAGAAAAATGACCGATGCGCATAAAATTTTGAAAGATCTCGTCTTGTGATCAGAACACGAGATTGGTTAAGGTAATCACCTTGTCTGATATGTTTAACCACCATGATTGAAAACTGGCTCTTTGTTTTTGCAACAATAGCAGTGCTGATGATCCCTGGACCTGCCAATGCATTGGTGGCCAGTTCTGCCTATCAGCAGGGAACAGCTAAAACCAGTCTGTATATTCCCGTCATTCTGGTGGGGTATTTATATGCGATCAATGGGTGGGCTTTGCTGGTTCATCTGTTTTCACCGATCTGGCCCAGTTTTCAGGAACTGGTGCATGTGCTGAGTGCAATCGGTGTGGGCTGGATGACCTTCCATTTATTCAAGGCTCGGCAACTGGAACAATATAATCAGAGTCATCCTCAGATCCGTCCCTGGCAGATGTTTAAGGGAACCCTGAAAAATCCCAAAGCAGCGCTTCTGGCAACCGGAATCTTACCGCTGTCTACTTGGGAAAGTCCGAGTAACTTTGTTCTGGTCTTTGCCATTTTTACTGGGATTGCCTTGCTGGTTGCGTTGTTCTGGATGATCTTTGGACAAGCGATTCTGGCGGGAGAGTCGGCAAAAAGAAAAGCCGACCTGATTTATAAAGGGTCGGCTCTGTTTTTACTGCTTTGTCTGGTGCCTTTGCTGATCAATTGGCTGGAGTAAATGTTCACTCAACACTTCTAGGCTTTCAGGCGATTTTATTTTTCTTAAGTTTCTGCTGAATAAAGCCAATCACACCTGGCATAACACTTAAAATAATGATGCCAAAAATCAGATGAGTGAAATTATCTTTGACAATTGGCATATTGCCGAATAGATAACCCAGGATCACAAACGAACTGATCCAGAGAAAGCCACCGATCATATTGTAAGTCAGGAAATATTTGTAATTCATACTTCCCGCACCGGCAACAAAAGGTGCAAAGGTACGTGCGAAAGGAATGAAACGGGCAAAAATAATGGTTTTACCACCGTGTTTCACAAAGAACTGCTGGGTAGCAAGCAGATGCTTTTTATTAATAAAACGTGATTCAATCTCAAATACACGTGGCCCAATATATTTACCAATATGATAATTCAGGGTGTCGCCCAGCACTGCCGCAGTGAACAGTAGCGGAATCAGTACCCATGGATCCATAGCACCCGTTGAAGCCGCAAGCGCACCTGATGCAAATAGCAGACTGTCTCCCGGCAGGAACGGCATCACCACCAGTCCCGTTTCAACAAAAATAATCAGGAAAAGAATGCCATAAATCCAGATGCCGTAATTGGTAATGAATTCGAGCAGGTGATCATCAACGTGGAGGATAAAATCAAGCAGTTCCATAGGGAAAAAAACAAGCGAAAAGGTGATCAAATCGTAACAGTCTGCGGCATGAAAGTCAGTACCGAACAGGAAAATAATTGCCCGCTCATCCCTGATGGGTGAATTAAAAATTTATCTTACAAACTAGCGGTGAGTTCCTGCGAAAAACAAGCTTAGCATGAATACGTCATTAAAATAAAAATCAAAAGGTGGCTCCCATATCTAACCCTAAACCATATCAAATGAAGACCGTGATAGAGACAGGTGAAATAAACTTTCAATAGCAACTTAACTGGCCGATCTTGAAATGATTGAAATCCAAATATCGTAATATCGTAAATACGCTGAATTCCGTGGAGAGAAGGGAAAGCTCTCCTGCTGAATCAAAAGCTTTATTCTATTTAAAAAAATAAACTGCTTAATTATTATGCGGATGGGAATAGTGTGCTTAAGCCTAATAAAAATGCTAGAATACGGCGCTTATCTTTCGTTTGCCTTTCATAGTTGTTTGTCATGACTACCAATACTCAAATTACTGAAGATCGTATCCTGATTCTGGATTTCGGTTCTCAATATAGTCAGCTCATCGCACGTCGTGTCCGTGAAGCTGGTGTATATTCTGAAATGTATGCCTATGACATGTCTGAAGAAGACATTCGCGCATTTAATCCAAACGGTATCATCTTGTCTGGTGGACCTGAAAGTGTTCACCTGGAAGGCAGCCCGCGTGCGCCGCAAGTGGTATTTGAGTTAGGTGTACCTGTACTGGGTATCTGTTATGGCTTGCAAACCATGTGTGAACAGCTTGGCGGTAAAGTTGAGCCAGGTAGTGTACATGAATTCGGTTATGCAGAAGTGGATATCGTGGTACGTGACCAGCTGATTGGTCAGCTGCAAGACCGTGAAAACCAGCTGCATGTCTGGATGAGTCATGGTGACAAGGTTGCACGTATTCCAGAAGGCTTCCAGGTGACTGCAAGCACACCAAGCTGCCCGATTGCTATGGTGTCTGATGAAACTCGCCGTTTCTATGGAATCCAGTTCCACCCTGAAGTGACACATACTTCGAAAGGTGCAGAATTACTGTCTAACTTCGTACACCAGATTTGTGGTTGTCGTGGTCTGTGGACACCAGAACATATTATTGACCTGCGTGTAGAACAGCTTCGTGCACAGATTGGCAATGAAAAAGTATTGTTAGGTCTTTCAGGTGGTGTCGATTCATCGGTTGTAGCGGCACTTCTGCACAAAGCAATTGGCGATCAGTTGACTTGTGTATTTGTAGACAACGGTCTGCTTCGTTTGAACGAAGGCGATCAAGTAATGCAGATGTTTGCAGACAACATGGGGATCCGCGTGATCCGTGCTGATGCTGAAGACCGTTTCCTTTCTGCATTGGCTGGTGAAGTTGATCCAGAGAAAAAACGTAAAATTATTGGTCGTGAATTCATCGAAGTCTTTGCTGAAGAAGCGCGTAAGCTCGATGGCGTAACCTTCCTTGCACAAGGTACGATTTATCCAGATGTGATTGAATCTGCTGCCAGCAAACAAGGTAAGGCACATGTCATCAAGTCGCATCACAACGTAGGTGGCTTGCCAGAAGACTTGGCATTTGACCTGGTTGAACCATTGCGTGACCTGTTTAAAGATGAAGTACGTAAATTGGGTACGACTCTAGGCTTGCCACACAGCATGATCTACCGTCATCCGTTCCCAGGTCCAGGCCTTGGTGTTCGTATCTTAGGTGAAGTAAAAAAAGAATATGCAGATATTCTTCGTCTTGCTGATGACATCTTCATGCAAGAACTTCGTGCAAGCGGCTGGTACGACAAAACTGCTCAAGCTTTTGCCGTATTCCAACCAGTGAAATCTGTGGGTGTAGTCGGTGATGGCCGTCGTTATGCATGGGTAATTGCACTTCGTGCAGTTGAAACCATCGACTTTATGACAGCGCGTTTTGCACATCTGCCATATGATTTGGTAGACCGTATTTCTACACGTATCATGAACGAAATTGCTGAAGTTTCTCGTGTGGTGTATGACGTTTCATCTAAGCCACCAGCAACAATTGAATGGGAGTAATTTAGGGGTTTCAAGAAGCAACGCTTCTTGCCTAAATTATGCCAAGAACTATGTTCGAGGCAGTTTAGTTTTTACTAAACCTTTCAAATAAAAAGGACGCGAAAGCGTCCTTTTTATATATCTACTACTTCTAAATTGTCATAATTTTCTAATTGTCCATAACGTACTTTTTGAATTCTCAGATGATTTAATGCAGGATTATTTTTAATCTTTTGGAAGATTTCTTTTATTATTGATTCAGGTGTATCCCAGCCGAATGTTAATGTTTTAAATGCTTCGAAAGGAATTTTTTTTAGAAAAATGTTTTCCTTTCTTTGATCGTATTGTTGTAAGTCGAAAATAATACGATGTTCATTTTCAGTCGACCATTTTAAGTTTTTAGTAAAAAATAACCTTGTTATAAGATCACTTAGATTAATTTCATTAAGAAGGTGATCCTGTACATCTAAAGCTGATTCATATTTATCTTTTAATCTAATGCCATTTATACGAATACAACCTTCATAATAAGTAATTGAAGCTCGTTTTTCATTGGAATAAATGACTTTTCTAGTAGGATATTTTTTAAAAAATTGGTGCTGTTTATCAAATTCTAAAGCTATACCCTTACCATGTTGACCATATTTAATCCACATATCATGATTGGTTAAAGAGTCACTTAATGAAAAAATCCCAATCATTTGGTTCATATGCTCTAACAAACAATTATTTATTATTTCAATTAGTTGAATTGCTTGAAATCGTTCAATTTCGTCTGTTGTTTCATAGTCTGTAAAGCCTTTTAAAGAAGGAAACAATTCGACTGTATATCTCATCCCTGTAGGTAAAAGAAAATTATTAAGCAAGAAGTTATTATCAGGAATGCTGCCATCATTTAGCCAAGAGGTTTGATACTTCTTTCGAGCGTATTCAAAGTCAGCCTCTGAAAAGTGATTATAAAATGGTGCAAATCTTGCTTCACCTGGAGGATCATTTAAGTATTGAGGTTGAGTAATACGGAACAAACTATTATCTAAAAAGGCTAGGTGTTCTGCACTCATATATTTAATTAACATAGATATTTTCTAGAATTTCATTAATTAGTTATTAACGGTATTTTATTCAAATATTTCCAGTTTAAGGGCTTTTATATTTATAAAATTGACAAATTTTTTTTAAAGAAGGTAATCTTCGAATCATTTTTAAAATCGCTTCGGCGCTCTTTTTTATTATCTTTCAAATGACATTTAAGTCGGTTTAACCTGCCAATTTTGAAGCTCTCCAAGCAAGCCCTGATCGAGTTCAGGATCGTAGCACTCGACCCGGTTCCGACCATTGGCTTTAGCCTGATACAGGGCAATATCAGCCTGTTTAATTAACGCCATTAAATCCGTTTCACTGCTTTCCAGAATGGCCGCACCAATTGAAACCGTGAAATCAAGACGATGCCCATGTTCCAGATTGACCACAATATTCTCGATTTTATGTCTTAAACGCTCGGCAATTTTGAGTGCATCATCTAGTGAAGTTTCAGGAAGGCATGCGATAAATTCTTCACCCCCATACCGTGCCAGCACATCATGACGCCGCATTTCATTGCGTGTGGTCTGTGCAATCAACTGCAATACCTGATCTCCAACATCATGTCCATAACGGTCATTGATCTGCTTGAAATGATCGACATCAAAGACCAGCAAACTGATTGGAGCAGGCTGTTTGAGATTCTTTTGGATCAGCTGTTGTACCAGATATTCAAAACAGCGTCTATTATTCAGGCCTGTCAGCGAGTCAGTATGGGCGAGATTTTCAAAAGTCTGACGATGATATTCATTCAGGGTATGTTGCAGGAATACCAAACGGGATTTTAGTGTAGAGCTCCAGCTGATATATAAACTGAAGGTCAATACCGGCATATAGATCAGGGAAAACAAGAACATCTGGTACAGGTTAGCTTGGGTATTGAAATACACACCGATATAAATCACCAGTGTAATCAGACCGGAATTAATCAGGCTAGGCCAGAAGCGAATCTGCACACATAAATTGGCCAGGACAATAAAGACCAGTGAAGCATATTGATAAATGAGCGTATGCGGACTTTCAGACTGATTCAGATTAAAAAACCAGATTGCACTTGCTCCGATAATCGAGGTCGGCAACAGCAGGTCAAATACAGGCAAATTCCGGTAAAAATGATACATCCAGATGGTTATCAGCAGGATCACCAAGGTATAGCCTAGCTTGGTCAGAATGAGCAAATTCATAATGTCATTCAGTACCAGAATATCGGCAAGGGTGTAGGAGGCATATGCCACCTGTGCAAATAGGTTCACCTGCAACAGATATTTTGGAGTGAGCTGTTTCTGATGCCTAAAGTAGGCAGGTTTTAAAGACCCAGGAATACGAACAAGAGGATCGTGAAGGGCATCCTGAAGCAGGAGGCGAGCTTCTTCTTCATATTTATCTGGCATATCGCCTTCCCACATTAAATCCAAAGAAATGAATAAGATGAATACTTATATTTGTATGAAAAATATTCTATTCTTTTAGAAATTATTTGAAAAGCATCCCAAACAGATTTAGGTCTAATTCTTAAATTCTTGTCTAATAATCTTGATTTTGCTCTCAACTTACAAAGCAGACCAAGACTGTTTCGCTTTATGATGAGCGCCAGACTGCTCCTGTTTATTCAAAGGTTTAAATACATTCCAGGGATTTGGAGAGAGCGGTTTAGTCGGTTGCAGCATATTAGGATGATAGACCCTAATCCGGTTTCTTCCCGCTTTCTTAGCTTCATAAAGCGCAATATCTGCATGCTTAATCAGGTCTTCAAGCTCCTGTTGCGGAGATTCAAGTTCAGCAATACCAATAGAGATCGTGAACTGGATTTTCTGGTCGGGATTGATGTGCATCACCTGCTTTTGAATCGAACAGCGAATCCGTTCTGCAATCATCAGGCAGTCCTGTAGCTGGGTATCTTCCAGCAAGGCAATAAATTCTTCTCCACCAAAACGTGCCAGTACATCGCTAGAGCGCATTTCTTTACGGGTAATTTCAGCAATCAGTTGTAGCACCCGGTCACCCACATCATGACCATAGTTGTCATTGATTTTCTTGAAATAATCGACATCAAACATCAATAGACAGGTGCTGGCAGGCTTTGGCCATTGATGGATTGAACGTTCCGCCATATCCACAAAATGACGACGGTTAAATAACTGCGTCAGATCATCAGTATGAGCAAGATTCTTTAAGGTTTGATAATTCCATTCATCCAGCAAAGTGCGTAGAAAAGAGCGCCGTATGTTGATGATATTATTCCAGTTGATATAAATACTAAACGCCCAGAGCGGCGTGAAAACAACGGCGAAAATAAAGGCCTGCGATAGACTCATGAGATGGGTTACCCCAATCATGATAAACAGGGCGATAAAAATAGAACAATACAGCGCACCCTTAAACTCGGTCTGTACACAGAGATTGGTAATTAAAACAAAGATCGCAGAGGCATAGATATAAGTTGACACATGCGGGCTACTCGACAGCAGGAGCAGGCCAATCCAGGTCGCTGCAGCCACAGTCGTGCCCACAGGCAAAATCATGTCCAGAACCCGGATATTCTTTTGATGCTTAAACAGGTAATAGCAGCAAAACATGACAGCAATGACCAGTGATACCCGGATCAGGCCAGACAGGAAAAACATGTCAGGAATAATAAAAATATCGGCAAAGAAATACAGCAAAAAGGCGATCTGCGCCATGTAATTAATCTGGCGAAGATTTTGATGACGATGCACATAAAGATAATTATAAAAGTACTGCTGGAATTGCGCAGGAATAGGTGCACCGCGATGTACAAGCGCATCTTCAATTAACTGGCGATTTTGCAGATCACATTCGGCCAACTTTAATGATCTATCCGTGGTCGAGTTTTGAAAAGACATATTCGCCGTTGAATATATATTTTCATTCGAGGATGACATGTCCTGATCCAATCTTATTTTTATTGGGCCCTATTATGAACCAAATGAATAAAAAACAATCTCCCTAGAATCAGGGGGTAGCACGATTTTTGAAAAGAAAACGTAACAAAATTTTTGTTTTGTAAACATAAAGCTAGACGGATCACATTTTTATAGATTGCTGATTTTAAAAGTTTATATAAATAAAAATGAGCGTTTCACGTGAAACATGAGCATGATGAATAAGTTGATTTAAACGAACTGATGTAAGGTGCTTGAATGATTATATGATTCATCACCAAGACCTTGATTACAGTCTTTGGAAGACTGAAGCCTTTAAGTATTTGAACTGTTCTGATGAGTAGCACATTTTATACGTATCGAAATATTTCCAAAGATAGATTTTGCGGGTAGACGCGGTACATTGTTGTATGAGGTAGACATCTTGTGATGATCAGGGAAAGATGTCTTGATTCAGCATACAGCCAGAATGAACTTGCCGAGGTCAGCTCAACCATGTCGAATAATAATGATATTGAACTGTCAAATTCAGATGATTGTGAAAAGTATATCAATCAGTTCATACAGGAAGTTCCTTTACGGCGTGCAGAAATCGGGCAGGGAACTGTCATTAAACGCGCCTTGCCGAGTCGGCATAAACGCATGATTGGCGCCTGGTGTTTTCTGGATCATGCCGGTCCTACTCAGTTTCCTCAGGGAGATGGTCTGGATATCGGACCGCATCCGCATATTGGCCTGCAAACTTTTACCTGGATGATTGAAGGCACCATGATGCACAGCGACAGTCTGGGTAACCGGCAATTGATCCGGCCGAAACAGGTCAATCTGATGACTTCAGGCTATGGCATTTCGCATACAGAGGTTTCACCGGAAACTGAAACCAAAATGCATGCAGCACAGCTCTGGATCGCCCTACCTGATGACAAGATCAATATGGCTCCCGCGTTTGATCATTATCCGCAATTACCCGTGATCGAAGAACAAGGCATTCAATGTACGGTCCTGGTCGGGGAATTCCTGGATACACTATCACCAGTTAAAGTTCATACTGAGCTTTTGGGGGTGGATCTATTTGCTGCTGAAAGTACCCGTGCCCATTTGAGTTTAGATCCAAGATTTGAATATGGCTTTATGGCCCTTGAGGGTCTGGCAAGTATTAATGGGCATGAACTGACTGAAGATAATATGGTGATTCTTGAGCCGGGATTACAGTATGTAGATGTTGAAATTCATGCGCGTGGACGAGTCTTGCTAATTGGTGGAGAGCCATTTGAAAGCCCTATTTTATTGTGGTGGAATCTGGTTGGCCGGGATGTGGAAGAACTGAAGCTGGCCCGTGAACAGTGGATGATGGGACACCCGCGTTTTGGCACCATTCCAAGCTATGATGGGCCGCGTATGGAAGCACCAGCATTTCCGGAACATATGCGTGCTTCTCGATAAATCTTTCATATAACTATAAGAACAAAGGATCAATATGGCCCGTATCGCACTTGCCAAAATACAGAGCTTAACCATACCGTGGCAGGGAGAAATCAGTCATGGTCAGCATCATTATCTAACCGATAAACCGGAATCCTTCGGTGGGCAGGATGCAGGTCCTGCACCTTATGATCTGCTTTTAGGCAGTCTGATCTCTTGCACCATGATTACTTTGCGCATGTATGCCAAACATAAGGACATTGAACTGGGCAACTTTCAGGTTGAAGCAGAATTCTTTGCCAATAAAGAAGGACAGGAATGGATTGAACGACGCTTAAGTTTCGATATTACTCATGATTCGGCTTTGCAGCAGAAAATTCTGGAGATTTGTGCCAAAACCCCGGTGACCAAAACCCTGTTACGCAGTCTGGAGATCCGCACTAGCCTGATTTAAGCTAAAAGAGAGTACGCTATATCCGGTAGGGAAAATGTAAGTAGACTGATAAACTCTTTAGTTAGAGCCAGACTTTTTGCTATGCTCACGCAGTAATAACAATAAAATCATGAGTCTAATATGCGTATTTTACATCATCTCGAACAATCAAGATCATTTCGAATCATGTGGGCCTTGGAAGAGCTGGAACTTGATTATGAGATCAAGTATTACAAACGCCTGCCTAACTATTCTGCTCCGCCTGCTTTGAAACAGGTTCATCCTCTGGGTAAAGCCCCGATTCTGGAAGATCAGAATCTGGTACTGGCTGAGTCTGCCGCCATTCTGGAGTATCTCCAAGAAACCTATGATTCGACCCATCAGTTTCAGCCGATCAGTGCCGAGAACAAGGCGCAATACCGCTACTGGATGCATTATGCAGAAGGGTCTTTGATGCCTTTGCTGGTCATGCAACTGGTGATGACCAAAGTTCCTGAGCAAGTGCCATTTCTGGTTCGTCCCGTGGCTAAAACAATTTGTGAAGGGGTAAAAAAGCAGTTTGTACAAAGCCGTCTAAAAGACCATATCCAGTTTCTGGAAAATCATTTAAGCCAGCATGAATATTTTGCCGGTCGTTTCAGTTTTGCGGATATCCAGATGAGCTTCCCACTTGAAGCCATGCAAAGCCGTACCGGTAAAAGCTATCCGGCGATTCAAGCCTATCTGGAACGGATCTCGCATCGTGCGGCTTATTTCCGGGCCTTATTCAAGGAGCAGGCATTAAAGTCTTAAAGCCTTCGCTAAAAAAGAAAAGGTGCGATTTGCACCTTTTTTTATTTTTGAATCAGTCTGGGAAACTGAGACGTTCTTTAGGGAAAATCACCTTAAAGGTGGATCCCTGATTTTCATGGGAATCAATTTCGAGCTGGGCCTGATGTTGCATCAGTACATGCTTCACAATCGCCAGACCCAGTCCTGTGCCACCAGTACGGCGGCTACGGTCAGAATCTACCCGGTAGAAACGTTCAGTCAAGCGAGGCAAGTGTTTAGGATCAATCCCAATTCCGGTATCTTCTACGACAAAATAGGCCGATTCACCATCATCATGCCAGCCCATGGTGACAGTTCCACCTTTAGGCGTGTACTTGATAGCATTGGTAATCAGGTTACTGAAGGCACTGGCAATTTCCATATCTGAGCCGATCAGGTCACAGTGACTGTCAATATCCAGATTTAGGGTATGGCCATAATCCACGTTATAGGCTTGCGCATCATCAAACAGCTGGTTCATCAGATTCGGCATATCAATAATCTGGTTCTTGGCAATATTCTTGTCATTTTCCAGACGGGATAGCAGCAACAGGTCATTGACCAGTGCATTCATGCGACGAGTCTGGGACTGCATCTGGTCAAAGGCGCGTTTCCAGCGCGGGCTAATATCTTCCTGATCGGTAAAGGTTTCGATATAACCGCTGAGCACAGTCAAAGGGGTACGCAGTTCATGCGAAATATTATCGACAAAGTCCTTACGCATCTGTTCCAGATTATGCATCCGGGTCACATCATAGGCGACCAGTAAGCGGCTTTCACCGCCAAAACGGGTCATTTTGATTTGCACATAATGATCTTCGAATATCGAAGACTTCATTTTAAGGCCATCAGGTGCATCATCAATATGATGATAGTAATCAATGAAATTTGGCTGACGTAACAAACTCAGGATATTGCGGCCGCGATCTTCCTGACCAATCCCCAGTAACCGTTCTGCCGCCGGATTCCACCATTCAATCTGCTGATTTTCATCAATCAGTACCACGGCTTCTTGTAGGGCGACTAGCGAGGATTGTGCACGGTCAATCAGCTCGACCATTTCAGCCTGAACAACACGTTCCTGACGCTGGGCCCGATAGACATTGAACAGTAAAGCCCCCCAGATCCCGTTAATATTTGGCGGTACATCATAGGGACGGTTCGAGATCCATTCATTGACCAGGTAGAGTGAACGCAACTGTGTGCCAAAGAAGGCAACAAAGGCCAGAACGATACAGATCCAGAAATAACCGATGCCTAGGCCAATACAACTGGCAATGACCAGGAAGAGAAGAAGTAGACGTAAATCTTGCTTGGCAAAATCCCATAGGCTGCTGTAACGGAGTCTTTTGTGCTCGTGTGACAGTTCGGGAACAGGATAGGGCTCATACATAAAACAAGATTTACCTAAAAAACAATTAACCCAGTGCAACGTCGGCACGAGTCGAGAAACGGTAACCGGTGCCACGTACAGTCTGTACATAGCGGTCAGCGCCATAAGGTTCAAGTACCTTACGCAGGCGACGGATATGCACATCAATGGTCCGGTCTTCAATATAGACGTTGCCACCCCAGACCTGATCCAGCAATTGCGCACGGGTATAAGCACGTTCCGGATGGGTCATGAAAAATGCCAAGAGACGATATTCAGTCGGTCCCATATCCAGAATAGTACTGCCAAAATTCACGCGCTGACTGACCGGATCTAATACCAGTCCGTTAGCATCAATGGATTTTTCACCGCTGAGGGCATTGGAACGACGCAGGACGGCTTTAATGCGTGAAACCAGCTCACGGGTCGAAAATGGCTTGGTCATATAGTCATCGGCACCGGCATCCAGTCCCTGAACCTTATGATCTTCTTCACCACGCGCGGTCAACATGATGACCGGAATTTCGGACAGATTTTCATCACGTTTCAGACGACGACAGAGATCGACACCACTGACGCCACCTGGCATCATCCAGTCCAGCAAAATCAATGCTGGACGCTGGTCCACAATCATTTGATGAGCCTGCTTGGCATCTTCTGCCTGTAAACATTGAAAGCCCGCCATATCCAGAGCAGTATGGATCATTTCACGAATCGGCAGTTCATCATCAACAATTAGAATGTAGTCATCTTTCACAGCGCAATACCCTATTTCATGCAAACGGTGGACCGTTTTATATTTATGACAGGCTTATTACAAAGATTAATTATGACAGTATCATTGCAGAATAGGTAGTTTCGTGGCCTTCCGCAAAGATTTGTCACAATTTAAGCTGTTATTTTATAAGAGGGTCTTAGTTCAAAATCTTGTAGATCAATGAAGTCTAGATCTACATAGACCTTATCCTGATTTAAAAATTATCTAACCGGATCCGCCGGTTTTTCTGTACCCAAAGTATCTAGTAAAGCAAAGAATACCAGACTACAGGAGGACAGAATTTCTTCCAGTGACTGTTTAAAGCCGCTCATGACCCAGCGAATGGCAATCTGGGTAACATAACCATTGAGTCCGGTCGAGACCAGGGAAATCTCTCGTTCAGAACGATTCAGGTTCGGCATCATCAGCATGACAAAGGCCTGAATCATACGGTCGAAACGGCCCATGGTTTCATGAATCGTGGCCTGATTATGCAGTTCCTGAACCAGCATCGCATCGATATAAATAATTCGTGCCATACCCGGATTGTCACGTAAGGTCGTCAGCAAGGCGGTCAGACCGGCTTCGATCATTTTCTTTGGATCAGAAGAAGCCTGCATCATGGCTTGCATGACATTCTGCTGTAACTGGTCAATCAGCTTGAGGAAAATAGTCTGGAACAGATGTTCGCTTTTCTTAAAGGATTCATAAAAATAACGTTCAGTCAGTTTGGCTTCGTTACAGATATCCTTCACTGTGACTGAAAAGAAACCATGACGACCATAAGCCTCGATCCCGGCCTCAATCAGCTTTTCACGACGCGCCTGCTGACGCTCAGCCATCGAAAGTCCTTTAAACTGGCGTTCCTTACTTTTACTTGCTAGTTTTTGTCCTGAATTTACTACATCCGTCATAAAGACCATAGACTCATGTGCTTGAGATTTTAAGTATCTTATCAATAAATCCGGCTTTGACCTATGCTGAAATTCAAGCCTGAAAATTGGCCCGTAGAGACATGCTGGAATTATTGACAATATGGATTGTCAAAACTATATTGAAACAGTGTGCTGTATCCCTATGCGACAGAAAAACAGGCTGTCATGGAAGGGCAGTGTTTTAATCAAGGAAATTCAATGAAAAATTTTAATAATAAAGTCGCGGCCATTACTGGCGCAGGTTCAGGTATCGGCCAGCAACTTGCGGTGCTTTTAGCAAAGCAGGGCTGTCATTTAGCACTCAGTGATGTGAATGAACAGGGCCTGGCTAAAACCGTTGAGCTGCTGAAAGGTACTGATGTTCGTGTCACAACCAAAAAGGTCAATGTGGCTAATCTGGAAGAAATGCACGCTTGGGCCGCTGAGGTCGAGAAAGATCATGGCAGCGTGAATATGATTTTTAACAATGCTGGTGTAGCTCTTGGTTCTACCGTAGAAGGTGCTAGCTATGAAGAGCTGGAATGGATTGTAGGCATTAACTTCTGGGGCGTAGTTTATGGCACCAAAGAGTTTCTGCCTTTAATCAAGAAAACCGGTGATGGTCATGTCATTAATATTTCCAGCTTGTTCGGTTTAACTGCCCAGCCAACCCAGTCCGCTTATAATGCCACTAAATTCGCTGTGCGTGGTTTTACTGAATCCTTGCGTCAGGAACTGGATATGGAAAACTGCGGTGTAAGCGCACTCTGTGTACATCCAGGCGGAATCCGTACCAATATTGCCATTGCAGCGAAAATGAATGACAGTATTCGTAGTCTGGGAATGCATCCGGAAAAATCTGCACAGAATTTCAATAAGCTGCTGCGTTGCCCACCGGAAGAAGCAGCGCGTCAAATTCTGGAAGCGGTACAAAAAGACAAACGCCGTTTGTTAATTGGAAATGATGCCAAAGCGATTGATTTAATCCAGCGCCTTATGCCAACTGGCTATCAGAAAGTCACGGCTTTAGCTACCCGCCTCGGCAAGCAGAAGAAAAAGTCAGCTTAAAACACCCTGATCAAAGCCCGCGTAAGCGGGTTTTTTTATGCCTGAAAACTTAAGTAGCTAAAGTATTTTATAAATCAAAAATGGTGCATAAGAATGTCAATAAATTGACAGCGTTAGATAAGCCGATTCGGCATGATGATTTCACAGACCCAAGGTCGACATAATTATAGATAGAGGAAATGATCATGGCTTATGAATACAAACACATCCAGGTACAACCAATTGGTGGCCGTATTGGCGCTGAAATCCAGGGCGTAAAACTGTCAGCAGATTTGGCTGATGAAGTGGTGAATGAAATCAATCAGGCATTATTGCAGCACAAAGCGATCTTCTTTAAAGATCAGCAACATCTGGATGATGTAGTCCAAGAAGCCTTTGCAGCGCGTTTAGGCACGCCGTTGAATCACCCGACTGTACCGGTAAAAGATGGCTCTGCACATATTCTGGAAATTGATTCACGCGGTGCACGTGCAGACAGCTGGCATACGGACATCAGTTTTATTGATGCTTATCCAAAAGCTTCTATCCTGCGTAGCGTGGTTGCACCTACAGTAGGTGGTAATACCGTATGGGCAAATACAACCGCTGCCTACAATGATTTACCTGAAGAACTGAAAACACTGGCGAATAGCTTGCGTGCGATTCACAGCAACAACTTTGACTATGCTGCAAAAGTCAGTGTTCCAAAAGAAGCTTTGGAAAAATATAAAAACTACTTCAACTCAACTGAATACGAAACTGAACATCCATTGGTACGTGTTCATCCTGAAACAGGTGAAAAAACCTTGTTATTGGGCCATTTCTTTAAGAGTTTCGTCGGTTATAGCTCAAGTGAATCACGCCGTTTATTCGACCTGTTCCAAAGTTATGTGGAGAAGTTGGAAAATATTGTCAGCTGGCGCTGGAGTACAGGTGATGTGGCAATTTGGGATAACCGTGCAACTCAACACCGTGCGATTAATGATTATGGTGACCAGCACCGCGTAGTGCGCCGTGTGACTTTAGAGGGTGATGTGCCAGTCGGTGTGGATGGCCGTCCAAGCCGTGAACTGCGTAAAGATGTCAAGCAGGACATTAGCAACTTCCGCTATAACAGCGAAGACGGTATTTATGAAA
This sequence comes from Acinetobacter sp. YH12041, assembly GCF_013419975.1. Taxonomy (NCBI): domain Bacteria; kingdom Pseudomonadati; phylum Pseudomonadota; class Gammaproteobacteria; order Moraxellales; family Moraxellaceae; genus Acinetobacter; species Acinetobacter sp. YH12041. The sequence goes on from NZ_VOZC01000012.1 coordinate 68,098, forward strand.
AAGTTTCATAAGTAATTCTTATTCAATTGGAAACTTTGCATATAAATAGCTAAAGAATCAAGAATAAATGATTCGCCAGTCATTAATGATCCATCTAATATTTAAATAAAATATAGGGTGGATCATTTTATGAAAATTCATACTGCAAAAAATAATGTGGATTATGACATATTAAAAAATATATTTAAAAATATCTCTGAGGATAAACTGGATTATATTTTAAAATATTCAACGATTCGAAAATATCAAAAAGGTGATTTAATATTAAATAAAGAAAATTGCCATACTGCTTTATATATATTGCTTGATGGGATTATCCAGATTGGATATTTAAGCCCATCGGGTCGTTTTCATGCTTTTAATTATTTCTCGGAAAAGCATCTGATTAACCTGCTTCCATGCCTGAATACACAGGTGATTGATTATGATTATTATGCTTTTAATCAGGTCAAAGTCCTGCAAATTCCGCAGCATATATTTATAGAAGAAATAAATGATAACAATTACTTAAAGCAGGATGCTTTAAATATTCTCAGCCATCGGATGCAATATCTGATCCAGCAGGTCAAATTCCTGCAAGTCGCTAATTTACATCAAAAAGTATGCAAGGTTTTGCATGACCTTTCGATTCAGTATGGTCGATCTCATCCTCTGGGAACTGAAATTAAACTCAAGATCTCCCAGCATGATTTAGCAGATTTACTCTCTGCCTCACGCCAAACCATTAATAAAGAGATAAAGAATCTGGCAAGTCAAAATATTCTGGATTGGCAATATGAAAATATCGTGATTAAAAACAAAGAATATTTAAATTATCAGATTAAATGGATTTAAAATAATATTTTTAGATTTTATAAAATAATATATCAAAATCTATTTATATTATTTTTCTGCATATTAAAAATCATGCATATTAATTCCAACCAAAACAACAGGAATTAATAATGACAATTCAATCTATTAATGTGCGTAACCAGTTAAAAGGTACTATTCAGGAAATTATAAAAGCTGATGTGGTTTCTGAAGTCGATGTGGTGACTGCTTCAGGTATTTTCACTTCGGTAATTACGACACGTTCTGTAGAAGAGCTGGATTTGCAGGTAGGAAGTCAGGTGATTGTGCTGATCAAATCGACTGATGTTTCACTGGCAAAACTGTAGGTGTGTCGATTGTATGAAGCAATATTTTAAACAAGGGGCAACGGTACTGACTCTGCTAAGCGCGAGTATTGGCTTAACGCATGCAGATGCGGAGGTAGGTCAGTTACAACAACAGGTCAGTCAACTCGAGCAGTCATTAAAACAATTAAAAACCCAGTTAGCGCAGATTCAGAATCAGAACGAAGCCGTTACAGAAGCCACTACTGCTGATGAGGCTGAACTATCTGCTGATGCAGAAACTGAATCTGATGATGACCAAAGCTTTGTGACACGTGCCGAGTTGCAAGGTCTGCAAAGCGATCTGGAAAACTATAAATATCAGGTACAGCGGGACCGCGATACCAAAACGGCATTATCAACACGTCAACTGCTGATTAATGGAGTCGTGCAGGCCAAAGCTTCTTATATCGATGAAGCACAGCGCACTCCACCTACGGGTACCAATACCGGGATGGCAGTTCAAGACCGCCACTCTTCGTTTGATTTAGGTGCAGTCCAAATTGGTTTTATTGGCAATCTGTACAAAGACTATGAAGAAGGCAAAAACCTGGATTTCAATCTGCGTTTTGGTACTTCTCCACAGACAGGGACCAATAACAGTTATCTGAACTTATTGGATGCGCAACTGACTTATCACGTATTGCCAACCTTAAGTGCCGACACGGGGCGCTTGAGCGTCACTTTAGGTCAGCAACTGTTGCCATTTGGCCAGGAAGTTCAGGCCACTGAAGACCTAAAACCTACCATTAACAATGCCTTGTTCAGTTTGCCGGGCCTAGGTTATGGACTGGCACTGCGTGAAGTCGGTCTGATTGTGCGTGGGGATGCCTTACCAACCGTGGACTATGGATATAACTATCGCTCGCCAATGATCAGCTATGCCTTTGGTCTGGTGAATGGTAATGGAGCCAATAAATCGGATGACAATGATGACAAAAACTTTATTGGACGTTTGCGTTATACCTTGCCTGCTGAATATAACTCATGGCTGCGTGAACTGAGTTTTGGTCTGTCCTGGTATCAAGGCAAAAGCAATCTATTTGAAATTGATGGAACTAGTGCGGCCTTTGCTGGTAAAGGCGATGTGCTGCGTAAAGGCTTCGATATTTACTATAACCATCATCCATTCGGTGTGACCTATGAATATGTGCAAGGTGAAGATGACACCTACATTTCACAAACTGCACAGACCTATAAGCGTGAAAGTGAGTCGCACACAGGCACCTTGTTCTGGAACTTTGGTGAGCAGTTTGTCAAAGGATTCCGTAATCAGGGCCGTTATGACGACTGGTGGCCAAAGTCTTACCAGGCTTTCTATCGCTACGACACCATTGATCGTGACAAGAATTTAGCCGATCAAACTGTTGATATTCACAGTCTGGGCCTGAATGCATTCTTTGCGGAAACCACCAAGTTTCAGATCAACCTGAACCATGTCAACAATGACATTACAAACAAGAGCTATAACGAACTGGTCGCACAATTCCAGTACGGATTCTAATTTTATATTTTGAGGAATTTTCACATGTTTAAATGGTCAAAAGTATTATTTGCTGGCCTTCTCTCCACAGCAACACTGGTGCCTGCTGTCCAATCCTTTGCAGCAGAAGCCAAACCGACCGTGATTCGCCTGGCATCTCCATTAGTCGGCAGCGGTAGTCGTCCAGTGGGCTACGGCAACTTTTATTCCACCACACAAACCTTAGGTTTGCTGGAAAAAGAATTCCAGAAAGACGGGATTAAAGTACAGTGGAACAACTTTAAAGGTGCAGGTCCTGCGATCAATGAATCTTATGCCAATGGCCTGGTAGATATTACCTGGCTAGGAGACTTACCGGCTTTGATTGGTAAGGCCAGTCGTCTGGATACCAAGCTGATTTTAGCGGGCGGTACACATGATAATACTTACCTGGTGGTTGCACCGGGATCATCAGCCAAAAGCTGGGCAGATTTAAAAGGCAAACGTATTGGTTTCTTCCGTGGAACCAGCGTGCATCTTGCTTTAAACCAGATTATTAAAAAACATGGACTTACTGAAAAAGATTTCCGCTTTGTCAATGTAGATGGTCCAGTCGGCTATTCAGCACTGGCAAGTGGTGATCTGGATGCTTTATTTACCAACCAGTCGATTTTCCCTGTGACTGATCGCGGTGTTGCTAAGCTGATTTATAGTTCTAAAAAGGAACCGGCACAGTATCAGAGTTCGGGTTATATTTTGGTCAATTCTAAATTTGAACAGAAGTATCCTGAAGTCGTACAGCGCGTTGTGAATGTGCTGGTCAAACAGGCAGCTTGGGATTCGAACCCAGCCAATAAAACTGAATTGTTCAAAATATGGTCGAAATCAGGCCTTTCCTATAACACCTTCGTACGTGCCAATGAGGGTGTAGATCTAAAACGTCATAGTGCTCCGATTCTGGATGCTTTCAACGTTGCTGTAATTAAGAAAAAGCTGAAAGCGGGTCAAGACTTGAAACTGATTCGCGGCAATATTGATGTTGATTCCTGGATTGAGCCGAAATATGTCAATAATGCTTTAAAAACGCTAAATTTACAGAACTATTGGAAACCTCTGAATGCCAATGGGCAATAACCATCATGCCCTTGAGTTGAGGAGGTTGAGTGATGTTACAGGAAATCGAGCTTGAAACAGCCAAGACACCGACACAGGACAATGCTGCATCCAGATTGAACCGAAAAAGTATTCTGAATTTTTTAAAACAGAATCAGGTGTTCATATGGGGAATCGGAGCACTTTTCCCCATCGCGCTGCTCTATCTGTGGCATGTGTCGGTAGAACGGAACTGGGTGAACCCTTTATTGCTGCCTGCACCTGAACTGGTCTGGGTGGCCCTGAAAGATCTGTATCAAACCGGCGAACTGTGGAGCAATCTGAGTGTCAGTCTGAGCCGAATTGGCTATGGTTTTAGTGCCGGCATTGTACTGGCACTGGTCTTAGGTCTGACCATGGGACTATCGCATCGAGCAGAGGCCTATATCTGGCCCACATTCAAAGCCATTAATCTGGTGCCCGTGATTGGCTGGATTCCATTATTAATTTTACTGGTCGGGATTGATGAAGCCCTCAAGATTATTCTGATTGCTAAAGCCGCGCTGGTGCCGATGACCATCAATGTATTTAAAGGCGTGCGCAATATTCCACAGCAATTGACCGAAGTCGCGGAAGTTTATCAGTTGAGCACCTGGTCCAGATTTAAAAATGTGGTTCTGCCGGGTGCTTTTATCAGTTTTATCGGTGGTCTGCGTTTATCTCTGGCAAGTTCATGGGGTGCTCTGGTTGCAGTAGAACTGCTAGCTTCAAGTGAAGGGATTGGCTATGTGATGGTCTATGGCCGTCAGATTTTCCAGCTCGATGTGGTGATGGCAACTGTAGTAGTGATTGGACTGGTGGGATTTGGCTTTGATGTCATTATCCGCCTCATACAAAAACAGTTCCGTGGCTGGGATCAGGCTAGATAGAGAGAACATCATGAAAAAAATAGATTATCGCGGCTGGGTCATTCCTCTGGTTCTGTGGGTTGCCTGGTTGATCGTGACCGCAAAACAATGGATTGATCCTGCTTTACTGGCGCCGCCAGCTGCTGTATGGCAGGCCTTTGTAGAAAGCTGGCAGGCAGGCGAGGTGACAGAAAACATTATCGCCAGCCTACTTCGCAACACGGCAGGGTTTATTGCCGGTGGAGTGATGGGTGCAGTGCTGGGTTTGGCCCTGGGTCTAAATGTCTGGCTGGATCGAATCTTTTCTCCAACACTGAATGCCATTAAACACGTGGCTGTATTTGCCTGGATTCCACTGATGATCATGTGGTTTGGACACGGTGAAGTTTCAAAAGTGATTTTTATTGCCTTGGTGGTGTTCTATCCGGTGTTCTTTAATACCTATGACGGGGTCAAGAATGTGCCGGTCAAAATTAAAGAAGTGGCGCAGATCTTCCAGCTCAGTCCGGTACGTACTTTTTTTAAAGTGATTTTACCCGCAGCAGCCCCAAGTATTTTTGCCGGTTTGAATATTGCGCTGGTATTTTCATGGGTGGCGACTGTTGGCGCGGAGTATTTCTTTGTGTCCTCGGTTGGCGTGGTCAATCCAATCATGGACGGACAGAACCTGTTCCAGATGGAAGTGGTGCTATATGGCATGGCCATTATTGCGATTGTCGGGCTGTTATTTTCCAAGGCAGCACAATTCTTTGAAAACTATAACTTACGCTGGCGTCAGGCGGCCAATAAATAAAAGATGTGAGATAACAACATGAATCAACAGGTGAATATTAAGGGTCATGTCGAGATCCAGAAACTCGACAAGTTCTTCCCTAAAGATGGGGAAGAGTTACAAGTGTTAGATCAGATTAATTTGAATATCCAGCCAGGCGAGTTCATTAGTATTGTCGGTAATAGTGGCTGTGGTAAATCAACCTTATTGCGGCTTTTGGTGGGATTGGATGCCGAGTTTCAAGGTAGCATTTTGATTGATGGCAAACCGATTCAGGGTACCAGTCTGGATCGCGGTATTGTGTTTCAGGATCACCGTTTGTTTCCCTGGCTGAGTGTCGAGCAGAATGTAGCTTTAGCGCTAGAAAAATCAGGTCTGAGCAAAGCCGAAAAGCAGGAACTGATTGATTATCATCTGGAGTTGGTGCAATTGAGCCAGTTTAAAACTGCCTATCCAAGTCAGCTGTCTGGGGGGATGAGCCAGCGTGTGGCAATTGCGCGTAGTCTGGTGAATCGTCCACAAATTTTATTACTGGATGAACCTTTTGGTGCCTTGGATGCCTTGACCCGTGCCAACTTGCAACAGGAATTACAGCGGATCTGGCAGTCAGAAAAGATCACCTCTATTCTGGTCACTCATGATGTAGAGGAAGCAGTATTGTTAGGTGATCGGGTAGTGGTAATGCAGCCACATCCGGGACGAATCAAACGTATTGTGAAAGTGGATCTTGAACGTCCGCGTAAGCGTGAAGACTACCGTCTGGCGGCTATTAAAAATGATATCTTGCTTGATTTCCAGGATCAGGTTGAGCTTGTGCCGCATGAACTGGAACAGTATAAATTGGCCTGGTAAGCTGAGCCAATTGAATACCCGCATTCGCGGGTTTTTTATTGCCCTAAGCATTATTGCGATTTGGTTATGCGGAATATTTTAAATAACGTTTTCTATAAGAGTAAAATTTTAAGACATTGAAATTTATTAATTTATATCTAACAGTTAGAACCTATACATGCTTTTGATAACCAAATAAAAAATCAAGATAACTCCTTACCCTAAACTCTTTTATAGTCAAAAGAGTCCTATTTTCAGCAGATCTAAAAGAGACAGAAATTTATCCAAGTTCATAAGTAGGATAGATCTAGTCTAGAACAATCATTAAATATGTATTGCAGCAAAAGGTGAGGAAAAATGACGGAGCAATCTCAATGTAGAATCACGATTCAAAATTTATATAAAAGTTATAGCACCGCACCAGATCAGCAGACCCAAGTCCTCGAAGATATTAATCTGGATATTCATGCAGGTGATTTTGTCAGTGTGGTAGGGTATGCTGGCTGCGGTAAATCCACATTGTTACGCTTACTGATGGGCTTGGAACAGCATCAGCAGGGCCAGATTCTGATTCAGGGGAAACAGCCAGCTGAACATCTTCCAAATCTCGGTATTGTCTATCAGGATCATCGACTGTTTAACTGGCTCAGTGTGACGGAAAATATCCGCATGGCCTTACATCAAATCCCTTTAAGTAAAGAAGAGGAAAATCGAAGAATTCAGGAACAGCTAGAATTACTGCAATTGACGCCGTTTAAGGATGCTTATCCATCGCACTTGTCTGCTGGCATGAATCTGAAAGTGGCAATTGCCAAAAGCCTGGTTACTCAACCGGATATTTTATTATTAGATGATCCTTTTGCTAGGCTGGACGCACTAATGCGTCATCATCTGCATGAAGAATTACAGCGAATCTGGAAAACCAAAAAAATTACCGTGATTTTAGCAACCCAAGATATTGCTGAGGCCTTATTGCTGAGCAATTCAGTAGTCGTGATGCAGGCTAATCCTGGGCGAATCGAACAGGTTTTAAAGGTGTCTTTATCTTATCCACGCAAGCGCCAGAATACGCGTTTACAGCAGTTGAAAAAAGAAATTCTAAAAGTATTAAATTTCTCAATCGTGAAGGATCAACAGCTGCTACTTACAAGCTCTGGTCAGTTTTGCTGGTAGGCTAGGGTCTTCATTCATTTTAAATTAAACAGAAATCAACAGCGACACAACCTCGCCCATAGTTGTCATTTCCACTAGCACCAATTACCCCAGTGCTTAACTTAAAGAAATAAAAAATGCCCTATCGGGCATTTTTTATAATGGATGGTTTAAGAGGCAACCGCAGTATTTTGTTGCGTAATCACATACTGATTTTCTGGCCGTTTCAGCCCCAGATTTTCACGTAAAGTTGTACCTTCATATTCAGTCCGGAATAGACCACGACGTTGTAGTTCTGGCACGATGAAATCTACAAAGTCATCCAGACCGGCAGGTGTCGTCGGTGGTAATACATTAAAGCCATCCGCAGCTTCATTTTCAAACCACTCCTGTAATTGATCAACCACCTGTTCAGGCGTACCAATCAAAGTCCAGTGACCACGGGCAGACGCAATATATTCATATAGCTGACGAATGCTGAAGTGATGCTTAGCTGCAATCTCAAACATTATTTGTTGACGGCTAGACTTGATCTCAATGTCTTCTAGAGGAAATGGAGCATCCAGATCATAGTTTGAAAGATCAATATCACCTGCCAGACCAGACAGTAAGCCCAAACCGACATCTGGATGAATCAGACTGTTCAGTAATTCATATTTTTCTTTGGCTTCCTGTTCTGTTTTAGCTACAAAGACAGAGACCCCCGGCATTACTTTTAAATCATCCGGATGACGGCCATATTTAGCCAGACGACTTTTGACATCACGATAGAAGGCTTGGGCATCAGACAGGCTTTGCTGGGCAGTAAAAATCACTTCGGCATATTTGGCGGCCAGCTCACGTCCATCTTCAGACTGACCTGCCTGAACAATCACTGGATAGCCCTGTGGCGGACGAGGGACATTGAGTGCACCCTGGACATTAAAATATTTGCCGCTATGCAGGGGTTCGTGCTGTTTAGATGCCTCAAAGAAATGACCGTTTTCTTTGTCATAGAGGAATGCACCATCTTCCCAGGAGTCCCAGAGCTTCTGTACAACTTCAATAAATTCATCCGCGCGCTCATAACGGACTTTGGCATCCGGATGGGCAGTAAAACCAAAGTTACGTGCGGTTTCAGCAGAAATGGTGGTCACGACATTCCATGCGGCACGACCCTTACTGATATGGTCTAAAGAAGCATATTCTCGTGCCAACAGATACGGTTCTTCATAGGTGGTAGAAGCAGTGGCAATAAAACCAATATTTTGGGTGACGGCTGAAATCGCTGCGAATAAGGTGACGGGTTCAAAGCCCACAACTTTATCGCTATAACCGACATTCTTATTATGTTTGGAAGCGCCATGACTCCAGTTGACTGCCAGACCATCTGCAAGGAAATAGGCATCAAACAGGCCGCGTTCAGCAGTTTTTGCCAATTCAATCGCATAATCAATGCTTAAATGATCCTGAGGACGAGATTCAGGATGGCGCCAACCTGCCGCATGTTGCGAAGTCGTTGGAATAAAAGCACCCAGTTTAATTTGTCGTTTAGCCATGAGAAGACCTTGTGTTTTTATACAATACACTGCTTATAACAAGGATCTTCATGCCTGAAAAATATAATAAAAATGAATCCATATAAAAAATATGGATTAAGCAGGAAATACGCTCTTTAGAGGTGGTTTGCTAAGGTTTACCCAGTAGTTCAGGCCGGAAGATTAAACCAGTGCCTCGATGGTCTTTTTCTTCCAGATAAACTGGTAATACAAGCCTTGCATAATACAAAGACAGACAAAGGCAAGGGCATAGCCATACCAGATCCCTTGTAAGCCCCACCAGCGGCTGAACATATAGGCAGCTGGTACTTCAATTCCAATAATTGCAATGATATTGATGAGCATCGGGACTGTCACTGTGCCACTGGCCCGCATGATCGAAGCAAAAATTGCGCTAGCACCAAAGAACAAAATCGACCATAGGACAATGAAGAGAAGTTGCTGACCCAATACCACGACCTGCGGATCAGTAATAAATAGTGCCATGAGATATTTAGAAAACAGATAAGCCAGAATCACTAGACTACCTGTGAACAAGATATTCATACTTAAGGCAGTTCGGGTCACTTTATTGAGCAAATCATTTTTACCAGCACCAATGGCCTGTGCCCCAAAGACGGAAGCCGCAATGGCAATAGAAAGGGCAGGGAACTGAATATAATTCAGCACCTGATTTACGGCACCATAGGCCGCTGTTGCTTCTGCGCCATACCGGTTAACCAGACCCACAATGACCAAACCAGCGACTGAAGTCGTCACCATTTGAACTCCAGTCGGAATACCTAAGCGCAGGATAATCTTGCTGAGCTGAGGCTGATGACGAATATCTTTGATCAAAGCCCAGTCTGGTCTTAGAGGATGACGCTTATAATTTAAATAGAGAATGAGAAATAACAGAACAGCCAAGTTGCCCAGAATGGTTGCAATTGCTGGAGAGATGACCCCCATCTTAGGAAAACCAAAATAACCCGCGATCAGGACCGGTGTCACTACCAAGCCCACACCAATCGTTAGAGCAGAGGCAAACAGTGGCGTAGTACTGTCTCCAACCCCGCGTAAAATTGAAGTATAAATAATATAAATAAAAATCAGAGGACTACCGGCCAGCATCCATTGCACATAAGGCAAAGACAGGTGCATCACATCCGGATCTGTACCCAAGAGTTGCAGGATATTTTCAGCAAAAAATACACCCAATAGGGCAATCAGGCTGCCACCAATCAGCGTCATAAACAGGGTAGAGCCAACTACACAGCGCACTTTTTCAAGATTTCTGGCACCCCAAGCTTGTCCTACCAGAACCGTAGAACCTGCAGAGAGACCAATCACAAAAGCCATCAGACAGAACAGAATCGGGAAAAATACTGCCACAGCGGCAATTGCTTGCACGCCGAGCATTTGCCCGACAAAAACAGTATTAATCGTACCGGACAGGCTTTGCAGGATGTTGGTAACGACCAGCGGTAACAGGAAAATAAAAAATGTTTTCCATAAATTCTGCTGGTGAACCAATGCTTGCTGTGCCATATGACATCCTGTTCTTGATTTTTCATATATTTATCAGGACTAAATTATCCTTGATCCGCATCAAGAACGCCTTAGCTTTTCAGTAACCAATAAGTCTATTTTTTTAAACTTTGGAAAGAATATGTGCTGCTTCTATCAAGGTTTCATCTTTTTTGGCAAAGCAGAAGCGTAATAAGTGTAAATCTTTAGGCGGCTCCTGATAAAACGCTGATACCGGAATCGCCACAACACCGTGTTGTTTCGCCAGATAATGGCACATCGACAGTGCATCCAGATCAGGACGAATTTCACTGTAATCCAGATTCTGGAAATAGGTGCCTTGTGATGGCGTCCAGTGAAAACGGGAGTCTGTCAGTGCATGATTAAACAAATCCCGTTTGGCCTGATAAAAACCGGACAGCTCATGGATATGTTCAGAATGTAGCTGCATATATTCAGTCAAAGCCACCTGAATTGGCGTTACACCACAGAAGCTGACAAACTGGTAAATCTGTCTGAACATCTGCATTAAGGCTGGCGGTGCAACACAGAAACCAGTTTTCCAGCCGGTCACATGAAAGGTTTTACCAAAAGAACCAATCACAAAACTGCGTTCACGGAGTTCCGGAAATGATGCTGCAGAATGATGACGAACTTCATCAAATACCAGATGTTCATAAACTTCATCAGACAGAACTACAATATTGCGATCACGAATCAGTTCAATCAGCTGTTGCCAGTCTTGCTCTGTCCATACCGTTCCGGTGGGATTATGCGGTGTATTCACTACAATCATGCGGGTACGGTCATTGATTGCATCTTTGACCTTATTCCAGTCCACAGAAAAATCAGGATATGCCAGAGCGATATGTACCGGTTTGGCACCGACCAGCTTCACGCTTGGCGCATAGCTGTCATAACTGGGATCAAAAATAATGACTTCTTCACCTGTTCGTACCGTTGCCTGAATTGCACAGAAGATTGCAATCGTTGCGCCAGGAGTAATGGTGATTTCATCTACCGGGTCTAGAATGAGCTGGTCACGATGCTGATAAAGATCAGCGATCAGCCCACGTAATACTGGTAAACCATCACCCGGTGCATATTGATTAAAACCATTTTCAGCCGCCCGACTGAGGGCTTCAATCAATTGCGGTGGAGCAGGAAAATCTGGAAAACCTTGTGACAGGTTAATTGCTCCGAGTTTTTGTGCCAAGGCCGACATAGTACTAAAAATAGTAACGCCCAGATTGGGAAGTTTAGAATGTAACTCAAGCATGTCCTTGGCCTCTGGCTTATCCTGTAATCGAGGATGATGTAGGAGATATAAAGTATTCGGCTTTCAGTGTAGCAGTAAGTGAATCGGCAAATAATCAGAAAAATTGAAAAGGTTGAAACAGAATACATCTTCTATTTCATAAGCATAGAGGATATAAGGTCAGGTTAAGGCTATTCGTGGTTAATTCATGTGAAATAAATACCAAGATGGATTGTTCTAAGCTTATTCCCTAAAATCAGTGCGATAAAAATAACCTCAAATAATAATTATAAAATGCTACAGAGTATTTATACGGTGCTTGAAGGCTTGGGTCTAAGCTCACAGAAGCGTGCACTTCATCTCCGATTTTCCAATGAAATTTTAAATTCTCAGGTTCTGATTCAGCGTATTGAAGGCAGGCACTGGATCAATGAGGGGCTACATGCTGAATTACTTTGTCTATCCACTCATCCCTATATTGCTTTAAAACAGTTTATTGGCTGTCAGGTTGCTGTTGATCAGGTCACTGATCAAGGTGAGCTTTTCCGGACTACAGGTATCATTACCGCAGCTAAACAGGGGCATAGCGATGGTGCTTTAAGTGTCTATCAGCTGACTCTCGAAGATGTGACTTCACTTTGGCATAAACGCCGTAATAGTCGTGTGTTTTTGAATAAAAGTGTCAAAGAAATCAGTGAAATTTTGTTTGCTGAATGGCAAAAGCGAAGTGGCTTATTTGCGCAAAGTTTAAGTTTGGATCTTTCCGGACTAAATCGTGAATATGATGTACGGCCATTGGTCATACAGTCCAATGAAAGTGATTATGACTTTCTGACCCGCTTATGGCGTAGTGAGGGTATTAACTGGCTGATTGATGAAAAGGAATTAATCATTTCAATATCAGCTCGAACCATTCAGCCACAAGTCCTGCGTCTTGTTGATGAGCAGCAATATTTTCAAGCCTTAAAGCGCCGTTCCATCCGCTTCCATCGCAGTCATGCAACTGAGCAATTCGATACTATCACCAGCCTAATTGCTGAGCGACAACTTGTGCCAAACAATGTTGGATTGCAACGCTGGCAAGCTATAGATCTGGAGCAGGAGCAAAACCAGCGATTGGTGAATATTCAGCAGAGTAGTGTTCAGGATCATACTAGTTTAAATCTGGAAGATGTCTGGAACATCAGCCCAGCTTGGACCAGTGACCTAAATAGAGAAGATCAGGCTACATCATCCAGTCCAGCTCAACTGGATCAACTTAGTCAGCAACTTAGTCACTATCATGCCATGCAGTCCAAATATTTTAAGGCCAGCAGTAGTGTTCGTGATGCCCAAGTGGGTTACTGGTTTGAACTGCATGATCATCCCGAAATTGATCAACATCCGTGCAATGAGCGTGAATTTTTAATTTTGGGCAAACACTTCTATAACCAGAATAATTTACCAAAAGACATTTTGCTAAAGGTGGATCAGCTCATGCTGTCCAGTCGCTGGAAAGTTCTGGATGACGAGAGACAAGGCAATGAGCTGTATTTAATTCGTCGAGATATTCTGGTGATACCTGAATATCATCCACTACAACATCGGCCCGTGGCCTATCCACAACGGGCGAAAGTGGTAGGGCCTGAAGGTGAGACTATTTATGTCGATGAATGGGGACGCGTGAAGGTTCGTTTTTTATTTACCCGTAGTGAAGATCATCAGCATGATGGTGGTGCTGGCGCCAATGATAATGACACTGATTCGGCCTGGGTAGATGTGCTAACGCCATGGGCAGGTGAAGGTTATGGCGCCCGATTCCATCCACGTATCGGGGAAATCGTAGTGATTGATTTCTTCGAAGGGGATATTGATCGTCCCTTTATTGTTGGACGTATTCATGAAGCTGAACGTTATCAAACTATGTTTGATAAGAAGGGGCAGTTGCCATTCACTAAAAAACTAAGTGGTATCCGTTCTCAAGAGGTGGAGGGTGAAGGTTTTAACCAGCTTCGCTTCGATGATACAACTGGACAGATTAGTGCACAGCTGCAAAGTAGTCATGGGGCCAGTCAGCTAAATTTAGGAAATCTAAGTCATCCAAAAGAAGATGAGGTTAGCGACGGGCGTGGTGAGGGCTTTGAGTTAAGAACAGATCAATGGGGAGCACTTAGAGCGGGAGCTGGCTTGCTTCTCTCTACCTATAAACAAGAAAATGCCAATGCCAATCACTTAAATGCCAGTCCTGCGAAAAGCCAGCTTGAATCTAGTTTGAATCATAGTAAGGCCTTAAGTGAGATTGCCCAAAATCAGCAAACAGATCCCTTAGAAGGGTTAGATCATCTGAAAAAATTTCTGGATCAGATTGAACAGCAAGATCAAAGCAAGGCTGAAACCTTTAAACAGGCTTTAATGCTGCTGTGTGCACCGAATTCAATTGCACTCTCAACTAATGAAGATCTGTATCTTTCAGCTGATCAGCAGATTAACCACAGTGCTGCGGATAATATTAATTTTTCCACACAGAAATCTTTGATTGCTCACGCTCAGGACAAGATCAGTTTGTTTTCAGCTCAACAAGGATTAAAAGCCATTGCGGCAAAGGGGAAGGTCGAACTCCAAGCACAAGATGACGCAATAGAAACAATTGCTCGTCAAAAAATAAAAATTATTTCGACTGAAGAACGAATTGAAATTATAAGCCCTAAAGAAATTGTGCTTACTGCTGGTGGTTCTCAGTTAAAGATTAATGGACAAGGTGTATTTGGAGTAACAGGTGGGAAGTTTGAGTGTAAAGCGGGTCAGCATATATTTAAAGAAGGTCAAAATATTATTGAACAAAAAATAAGTCTACCAAAAATGGAAACTTTATTTAGTAATCGAATTAATTATCAATGGAATACTGCCTGTGAAGGAGAAAAAGAAATTTTCATTGTTGATAAGAAGGATGGAACATTAATTAAAAGCAAAAAATCCCTGCTAAATGAAGTAAATCAAATAAGTACTCTACGGTTCTATACCTCTCAAAAAACAGATTTTATAGCTTTTGGGTTTAATTCTTGTCAAACATATCTACGTCAAGAACTAAATAAAGAGGATATTGATGAGTTATTGGAGGACCTAGAAAACGAGGAAATTGAGGATGAGGTATACACTAAAGAGGATACTGAATAATGAGTCAGTTAGTCACTATTACATCCAAACTTTATGATGCATCAGGGAAGTATGTCATCAATTTAAAAGTAAAATCGCGTTATAAAGGTTCATCTAGAGAGAATATCAATAAGACAGATCAAGACGGTCTATTTATCTTTCAAGCTTCGCCGAATCGAACTGTAGAAATTCTAGCTCAACCGCCTAATACTAAAGATTATATTGTTGTTAAAACTATTAATTCTTCAATAGTTTCTTCTAGAAAAGACCCTGTAAAAGTACCTTTACCAAAAAGTATAGAAGAATATCAACAGAAAAAAGTTACCACTACTTCAAAAGGGATAGTGACAACTTTATTTAAAATTATAGATAGTAAAGAGAAAATCCTGATAAATTTCCCAGTAACCTCTCGTCCTAAAGGAAGTAAAAAGTTATTTGAACGTAATTCAAATGAACAGGGCATTGTAGAAGTCCTATCTTCACCTAATCGAGATATTGAAATTTTGGTTTTAACTTCGAATGATGAATTTACTTTAAAAAGTTCTGTTAACTCTGGGAATGGATCCCAAACACCAATAATAATTAAACTAGATGAACCTTATGAAAACTTCAAAAGTGTCTCAAGTTTCAAAATTGTAGACAGATTAGGAAATGACTATCGTATTGAAAATACGAAAATTGAAATATTTTATTTGGAAAATGGAATAAAGAAGGTTTTAAATACTTCTAGTGGAAAATTTTCACTTCAAAGTATGGTTGGAGAAAAAGTAAAGATTACAGTATTTAAGCCAGATGGAAAGCCTTTAGAAGCCAATAATTATTACTCTAAAAGAATGAAAGAAGATTCTAATAAATTGGAATTAGATGTGGATATAACTGAGGCAAGTACCAATCAGAAGGAACCTACGATTGAAAAGCAATTAGATATTAAAACATGTACTTGTGATCGAGATTTAACTTTAAATGAATTTTTAGAAATTTTAAAAGGAATGCGAAATTCGGAGAAAACATTAAAAGGTTCAACTGCTATCTTAAATTTAAAGTGTTCGGTAATTGGTGATACAAGCCATCAAGCTTTATTAAATGTGCTAAATAGAACTATGAATAAATATAATATTAATACATGTATTCGCAAGATTCATTTTTTAGCTCAAATATACTGGGAGTCTGATAGATTTAGGACTACTAGTGAATATGCAAGTGGAAAATATCTTGATCCAGGTAAACATGCTGATGCTGAAAAGAATGGAAATACTCAAGTTGGAGATGGACCTCGATATAAAGGTCGTGGATTTATGCAGTTAACATGGAGAAAAAATTATAAGAGGTATTATAGTTTTATAATTAAAAATATTTCTGATTATAAAGAGGTTTTCCCAGAAAATATAACTTTAAATGAATGTTTGGATCGAAGTAAAAAATACCATGAAATAGTTGCGTCCAATTTATTTTTAGCTATGGATAGTGCTGGATGGTATTGGAATAATGGTGTTATTTTACGTAGTGGCAAGGCGGCAGATATTAATTTACAGGCAGATAAAGATGATGTTAATAAAATTAGCTTATGGGTAAATGGTGGAGGAAATGGGAGGAAAGAAAGAATAGAATATTGGAAAGAATTAAAGAAGGTTCTTAAATATGATTCATGTCAAAATAAAAAATAAGCTAACATTAAGTTTTTTATATGGAACAATTTTTTTAACTTTATCATGCTCAATTTATGGTAAAAAACACTCTAATTGTATAAAATTAGAAAAAAATAATGTTTGTTTATCTGAGAGTGAAAATGAATATGGAGAGGTTTTATACTATTTAATATTGAATAATATAAAATATCCTGAGGTATCATATTACGAGAATGCTAAAATTATAAAATTAAGTAATACTAGTTTTGATGTTATTACTAGTTTTTCTGATAATGGAAGTACTGATATAAAAACAAACCTTTATTTGAAAGATAATAAAATTTTTATTAAGAGAATAAATACCTCAACAAGACTTAATATTTATCCTAAAGGAGCTGTTGAAAATTGCTATATTGAATTAAATAAAAAATTTTCAAATGATATAAGATACTATGTAGATAATTATATATTTAATCTAAATGAAATTGAAAAAAGAAAAATATGTAGAAAAATATATAATATAAATTAACCCGAATCCTGCTTAAGCCGATGACTTCATAATTTGAATTGTTGGCTTATTTTTATGGATCAGTTGATATGCACACAAGGACGCGTAAATCCCTCCTAGAAATCCATGAACACTACGTGCTTT
>NZ_VOZC01000003.1:0-110419 GCF_013419975.1 Acinetobacter sp. YH12041
TCGGGGTTTTTCGTATCTGGCGGAAGCGGTGAGATTCGAACTCACGGAGGGGTATAAGCCCTCGTCGGTTTTCAAGACCGGTGCATTAAACCGCTCTGCCACGCTTCCATGGCCGCCATCATATAAATATTTCTGTTTCTTGGCAATAAATTTTCGCAAAACTTCTGTAAAAATCAGTTCATTCAGTTAAAAATCAGACGAAAATTTTAGAGTAGATAAAATTTTATACACAGAATCTTGGTGCTGATATTTTTATTTTAAGGATGAAATTTAATCCCTATATTTACATCATTTTGAACAATGAAAATTTAAAATCATTTTAATGAGTTAAAAATAAAAACCCCGATCAATGATCGGGGTTTTTCGTATCTGGCGGAAGCGGTGAGATTCGAACTCACGGAGGGGTATAAGCCCTCGTCGGTTTTCAAGACCGGTGCATTAAACCGCTCTGCCACGCTTCCATGGCCGCCATCATATAAATAAAAATTGCGCTTGGCAAATATTTTTCCAATTTCTCTGCATCAACTGCACAAAATAAAATCAATTTCATTAATCTTCTGAATTTTCTGGCTTTTCATAGCGAATTGAATTGATAAACCAGAGTTTCTTGCCGGATGGTGTCATCACCTCAGCTTCATCATCCACTGACTTGCCTAACAGGGCACGTGCCATGGGTGAATCAATCGAAATATGCTGCGGATGATGATCATAAATTTCATCGACACCCACAATCCGAAGACTCTTCTGCTCACCCTGTTCATTTTCAATTTCGACCCAGGCACCAAAATAAACTTTGCCTTCCTGTTCAGGAGAAAAATCGACAATTCGCAGCTCTTCCAAACGCTTGCCTAGATAACGAACCCGACGATCAATTTTACGTAAAAGCTGTTTGTTATACTGGTAATCTGCGTTTTCCGAACGGTCGCCGAGACTGGCTGCCCAGTTCACTTTTATGGTAATTTCAGGACGTTCTTCATGCCAGAGATTTTTAAGTTCTGCCACCAATTTGTCGTGTCCACCACGGGTAATCAGGTTAGATTTCATGTGTTTTAATTGCCAATTTTGAACCAGTTTTTAGACATTAAGAGCTTATTTTATTTGGAGTTTTAGGACAAGCCAGAATATGCAATTTTTTTCTTCAATAAATTTAATAACTTAAATTACATTTAAAAAATAAATTATGTACAAAATTTGACAATTCATTTTTTGATCTTTAATATGCACCCTACTTTTGGAATCGCTTATTTTTTAATCTATGTAGTTTTTCTACATATTTCCCGATCAATTTAGTCATTTTTGAATGACGTCATGACTGCCCAACCCTTATTGAATTTATCAAACTTTTAAAAGTTTCTGGCTAGTATTGGCTGTGATTTTTAGGGCATAAATTACTTGTAGCGGAGACAACATGCACAGTAGTTCAACCACTGGGTCGAGGCTTTGCCTTAGCTCTTTTATCTCTTCTCTCCCTGTAAAAGCACTGGTACTGAGTACGGCACTTATCCCCTTTCATAGTATCAATGCCACTAAAACCACACTTCAATATGATCATGTGGTCAATAGCAACAAACTCACCGTCGTCGCAGTTCAAAGTCCAACGACAGTGTTTCAGGATGGACAACATCAGCATGGCTTTGGTTATGACCTGGTTCGTAACTATGCCAACAGCCTGAATGTTAAGCTGGATTTTAAAACTGTTCCGGATAATGCCACGGCCCTGAAATGGGTAGCGCAGGGCAAAGCCAACCTGGCCATGACCACCACTGATCTGGGTACGATTGAACAACAGCGTTTAACGGCTTTTTCTGCCACTTGTGGTGATGAGTCTTCACTGGCCAGTAATGGACTGAATGCCAATCTGAATCTGGTATTTAAATCAGCCAGCGACCCTTTAAGTCAAACCGCTAGTGCTTTTGTCTGTCAAGGCAAACAAAGCGGTGCGATCAAGCAGCTTGCATCCTTCTACAATCAGAATGTGGTAGAAGAACATTCTTGGGATGAAATTCAACAGGACCTGAACCAGCGCCTCCCCACATACAAGGCGAGCTTCCAGAAATCTGCTCAGCAGTACGATCTGGATTGGCACCTGCTCGCCGCGATCGGTTACCAGGAATCCTATCTAAAGCCAAACTCCGTATCTCCCACCGGTGTCCGCGGTCTGATGATGCTCACAAGCTCTACCGCAAAAGCGATGGGGGTTAGTAACCGGACAGATCCAGGCGAAAGTATTAATGGGGGTGCCAAATACTATGACCAGATGCTGAGCCGTTATGAACATATCCCTTATCCGGATCGTAACTGGTTTGCTTTGGTTGCCTATAACATGGGCCCAGGTGCTGTAAATCAGCTGCAAAAACGTATTCAGGCCCAAGGCAAGAATCCGAATAACTGGGTAAACCTGTATGCTTATCTGGAACGGAATAAAGCTAATAATGGTCGTTACCGTCAGGCCCTGCAATACGTGACCCGTATCCGTGCCTATCTAGAACACATCAAGACCACCCCACAGCTAGTGAATATTTAAGCTTGATCAATTCGAACCTAGATATTCAGCCATAAAAAAAGCTTACCTCAGGGTAAGCTTTTTTTATTACTTCAGCTTCTTAGATCAAAACTATTAAGCTGTGGTATTTTCAAGAACTTTCTTGAATAGGTCTTTTTGTGCTTGGCTTGGCTTCGCTGTTTGCAATGCCATTAATTGAGACATGTCGCCTTGCACCTTGATTTTACCTGTCATGAAGGCTTGCATTGCAGCCGCCATATCAAACTCAAGGAAAACTTTACGTAAGGTTTCGCCGTCCATGTTCAATGTTGTTTTTGCATTTGGAGACAAACCTTTTTTAATCGCGCCACCTTCCAAAGATAATTCTGTATTACCTGTAGTGTCTGCAACGACCAAATTAATTGCCAGATTTGCCAAAGCAGGTGGCAAATCCAAATCACCAGCTTGTGCAGTGAGCGTGTCTACAGTCGAAAACCAATCATCAGTTAAAAAAGCAGGCATGATCTTTCCTCAATTTATTTATTCATTTGTGTCGACTATCCAGACGACATCAGGTTGAAGCTATTATGCTTGTGACTTGTTATAACATGATCATTATGGCAAAGGCTAACGAATTTTGTACGCACCGTTCAATTTTTGTAGTTCTTATCTTACGTTATTTTTGATTCAGGCATCGGCCGTAGCCCATACCTGTATCGGCTTAACTTCATATAGGTCGATTAGTCTGCTGCAAAGCCCAGATTGACCATATTGATGCGGCGGTTCTCACCTTCTACCGCCTCTTCAGTTGAACAGCTGCTGCCTTTGAAATCGAATTCGCGCTGGCTATCCAGAATTTCAAAGTCGAATAATTCACGGTCAACTAACTGAGATGGTGAAACATTTTGCAAGGCACCAAAGATGCTGTGCAGACGTTTTGGATGCGCATTGTCCCATTCACGTAACATGTCATTGATAATGGCACGTTGAAGATTTTCCTGAGAGCCACATAAATTACATGGAATAATTGGAAATTGACGCATCTGTGCATATTTGATGATGTCTTTTTCTTCCACATAGGCCAATGGACGAATCAGAATGTTCTTTTTGTCAGAAGACAGCAGTTTTGGCGGCATGGCTTTCAGGCTGCCACCATGGAACAGGTTCAGGAAGAATGTTGCCAGAATATCATCACGGTGATGACCCAGCGCCACTTTAGTCGCCCCAATTTCCTGAGCAAAACCGTACAAAGAACCACGGCGCAGACGTGAACATACTGCACAGTAAGTCTTGCCTTCCGGTGTCAGTTTTTTGGTAATGCTGTAGGTATCTTTTTCCAAGATGTAATACGGAATGTTATTTTCTTCTAAATAACGCGGTAATACATCTTCCGGGAAACCGGGCTGTTTTTGATCCAAGTTAACCGCCACTACATCAAAGTTGATCGGTGCAATGCGTTTAAACTGAAGCAGGATATCAAGCAAGGTATAACTGTCTTTACCACCAGAAATACACACCATGACCTTGTCGCCGTCTTCAATCATCTTGAAGTCGCGAATGGCATGTCCGACCTGGCGGCGAAGCTTCTTCAACAAACGGTAGTAGGCAGAGCTTGTTGGCAGTTCAGGTTTGAAATTAAATCCTTGCTCGGATTCAACTGGCGAGTACATAGACGAGAATAACCCATAAATAGAAATACCGCGCAATTTTAGCTGATTCGGTTCCGTATCGCATCAAAAGAATTTATTTTCATACAAATGCCATATTAGTTTCATTTTCATGTTTTATTTAGATTGATATATTGAACGATTTAGTTCAATTTTTAAGCGAGATGCTTATCTTTTGGACTTTTCCACAGTTGTCCACAAAAGCTGTGGATAACTTTGTGGATTGAAATGGACTTGACAACTTGTTCACCTCAAAATTTAAGGCTTTTCTTTAAATTGATCATTTTTTGATCAATTTATTTTATTATTAAAATCAATAACTTAAAGCTGTCAACCCTAAGGTTTTAAATTAAATAAAAAAAATATTTTAATGTTCAAAATATTGACAGCTGTTCCCGTTTACATACTCGTTTATAAATGCAGCGTATAAGGCTGTGCATTACGTAATTTTTTGTTAAACTCATCCATGAATTTTTCTAGCTTATTATTTATCAAATATAAACAATGAAAATAAAGACGTATTTCTTGGGGTGTCAACTGATCGGTAGCTTGCTTATGCTGGGCTGCAGTCATTTGGTGTATGCCGGTGAAACCATCTATCAGTTGCGTGATAAAAACGGCAGTACCTTATTGACCAATAAGAAGAGCCGTTATAATCATCTTCAGGTGGAAAAGAAGACTTATTATCCGGATAGCAATATTCATAGCTATAGTAACTGGGGCAGCAGCGAGTCGTCGGTTTTGCCTAGCTATAGCAAGAATAAGAATGCTTTTGATTCGATCATTCGTCAGGCCGCCCAGACTTATGGTGTGTCTGAAGGTTTAATTAAAGCAGTCATGCATACTGAATCCGGCTTTAATACCCATGCCCGCTCCCCTGTGGGTGCACAAGGTTTGATGCAGCTGATGCCGGCCACAGCACGTCGCTTTAATGTCAGCAATGCCTATGATCCTCATCAGAACATTATGGCGGGTGCTAAATATCTGGCCTGGTTATTAAAGCGTTTTAATGGCAATATCAGCCTGGCACTGGCGGGCTATAATGCCGGTGAAGGCAATGTCAGCAAATATGGTGGAATCCCGCCTTTCCGGGAGACTCAAGATTATGTGCGCCGTGTGACCAGCCGTTATCAAAATCTGTATACTCATGGCCTGAGTGCAAGCACAACCCCGTCTAGCACTTCACCCAGTGAAGGCCGCATCATTGCCAGTTCAGCAAATTACTCCAATGATAGCAGCAGCACTTCGCATATCCAGGCAGCCAAGTATCAGCGTCAGATTATTATGAATGCTG
This sequence comes from Acinetobacter sp. YH12041, assembly GCF_013419975.1. Lineage (NCBI taxonomy): Bacteria > Pseudomonadati > Pseudomonadota > Gammaproteobacteria > Moraxellales > Moraxellaceae > Acinetobacter > Acinetobacter sp. YH12041. The sequence goes on from NZ_VOZC01000003.1 coordinate 5,444, forward strand.
ATGGCAGTTATACCGATGCACCGATGGGTTCTTATGCAACGGCAAATGCAACAGCAGCAGCTAAAATTTATTTGAGTGAATAAATAAATCAAAATCATTTGATTCTAAATAGCCTTAGCGAAAATGCAGCAAAAAATAAAGCTGTGTTTTGTGATCTAGGGCCATTTTTTTCTTGAATTTTTAGTCATTTCACCCCATATTGATTTCAATGATTTTCATTTGCTAATCAGATTATTTTTTTATAATAAGAGGATTTCTCAATGATGCGGATTGGTTTGTTCTTGCTAACCAACCTCGCGGTACTGGTTGTAGCTGGCATTATCCTGTCACTCTTCGGTGTCGGTAGTTACCATGGCGCGGGTGGCTTGAATCTAGGCAACCTGTTGGTGATCTGTTTTGTGTTCGGTATGGTGGGATCACTGATTTCCCTGTTCATGTCTAAATGGATGGCGAAAAAAACAACCGGTACTGAACTGATTGACCCAAATGCCCCTCGTAACCAGGCAGAAGCATGGTTATTACAAGAAGTTGCGCAACTTTCTCAGCGCGCTGGCATTAAAATGCCGGAAGTGGGTATTTTCCCATCTTATCAGTCAAATGCCTTTGCAACAGGCTGGAACAAGAACGATGCGCTCGTGTCTGTGTCCACGGGTCTGCTTGAACGCATGAATAAAGACGAACTTCGTGCGGTACTGGCACACGAGATTGGTCACGTTGCCAATGGCGATATGGTGACACTGGCCTTGATCCAAGGTGTAGTCAACGCATTTGTCATGTTCTTTGCCCGTGTAGTTGGCGACTTTGTAGACCGTACGATCTTCGGTCGTGAAGAAGGTGAGGCACCGGGTATTGGCTATTTTGTGATTACCATTGTGCTGGATATCGTATTTGGTATTATGGCTTCAGCGATCGTGCTGTGGTTCTCACGCTACCGTGAGTATCGTGCTGATGAAGCAGGTGCACGTTTGGCAGGTAAACAGGCGATGATTTCAGCGTTATTACGTTTACAGGCGGAATCAGAAATGCCGGATACTATGCCGAAAGAAATGAAAGCCTTTGCAATTTCTGCTGGTCAGGAACAAGGTTTTAGTCTGGCGGCACTGTTCCAGACTCACCCAACGATTGAACAACGTGTTGCTGCTTTGCAACAACTCGATTGCCCTTAAGCAACGCATTGATTGCTTGATAGAAAAAAGCCTGCATTTGCAGGCTTTTTTATTAAGTTTAGGTTTATAAACCTTCAGGCTTTAAACCATTGAAAGAGCTGCATTGTGCCCCAGCCAATGGCCATAATTAACAGAATCAAAAAGAAAGTTCCTAAGATATCTGGTAGATGAATCCAGATCCAGGCCACCACAGGATTACGCCAGAAAGCAGATTGCTGTTGTCTGCGTTCCAAACTTTCATGCAGAAATGGATGTACCACATGATGATCGGTACGGATCTGGTATTCGTCCCGGATATGCTGATGCACAATATCCAGTGCCTTACGGCTAGGACGAATAAAAATATCAAATATTGTTCCTGCTACAGGAATAAAGCCGACCACAGCATCCATGACGGCCATTTTCAGGACTGGCTTTAATTTTTCACTTGGCACCCCGATCTGACGGGCTTTATAAATCGCATAACTGGTCAATACAAAACCTGCGATATCTCCAGCTACCGGAATGGTACTCAAAGCAGCATCTGCCCCGACGCCCTGCTTGGTAAATGGAATCCGTACCACCGAATCCATCATATTGGCAAACTTGGCCAGATCCCGCTCCAGACGAATGACATCCTGTTGGCTCAATTTATTTTTTTGTCCGGGATCAGGCATAGGTTCTTCCAGAAATGAAGCTGATGTAATTGAGCATAAAGTATTTTTTCTATTTAAGCTGTAATTGCTAGGTATTTAAAACAATAATTGAGAGGCAATAAACAAGTAAATAATCACCCCAGTGGCATCACAAATCGACGTTACCAGCGGTGCTGATGCACTGGCTGGGTCCATTTTCAGCTTGTTGAGAATAAAGGGTAAACTCATGCCAATCAGACAGCCCATCAGCACAATACCTAACATACTTAAAGCAAGTACGATGGCGACCATCCAGTCACCTCGAATATAACCCAAGATTGATACAGCAATGGCCATCGTTCCACCCAGACATAACGCAACCAGGGATTCACGACCCAGCAGGCTAAACCAGTCCTTAAACTGCACATTGCCTGTTGCCAAGGCACGCACCATCAAGGTGGCAGATTGCGAACCAGCATTCCCGCCGCTTCCCACCAACAATGGCAAGAAAAATACCAGCACAATATGGGTGGAAATAATATCTTCAAAATGGGCAATTCCGATTCCGGAGAGCAGACTGCCAAACACCAGAATGACCAGCCAGAATACCCGTTTTTGATACAATCTGAGAATCGGTGCGGTTTTCAGACTCAGTTCATTCAAAGGCGTCACTGCACCGGATTTTAAAATATCTTCAGTACTTTCTGCCTCTGCAATATCCATGGCATCATCATAGGTAATAATCCCGACCAGCTTCTGGGTCGCGTCGACCACTGGCAAGGCAATAAAATCATAATAGGCCAAGGTACGGGCGACCTGCTCCTGATCCTCATCCACTGTGGCATAGACCACATCTGTGGTCATGACCTCATTAATGGTGGCATCCGGCCGTGCTTGAATAATTTGTCGCAAGGAAATCACACCGAGCAGATGCTGTTTCTCATCCACGATATAGATCAGATATAAAGTGTCATGATTCCCCGCAATATCACGTAGCGTTTCAATCGCCTCCGTCATGCTCAGTTCGGGAGCAAGCGTGACGAAGTCTGAACTCATTAATGCACCGGCTGTTTCTTCCGGATAAGCATGCAGCTCTCGCAGGGTTTGTAGCGACTGGGTAGATAATTTGCCAAGTAACTGCTGCTGTACTTCACAGGGCATCTGCTTGTATAAATCAATGAAGTCATCGGAATGCATGGCATCCATCAGACTGGCCAGTTGCTCCAGAGGAAATTGATAGGCCAGCTGGATTTGCATGGCCAGTGGTAAGTACTCCAGTACTTCTGCCTGACGTTCCAGCTGCTTGAAATGGTGACAGCGTTCTGCTGGTCCAAGCTCAGACAAAATTCTGGCCTGATCGGCAATATTTAGCTTTTGTAGAAGCTGATGAATATTATTTTCCCCTGTCAGCAGAGTCTCATGAAGTTGCTGTATTTTTTCTTGGTACTGCATTTCCCTACCATCATTCCATGCAGGTATGAAACATACCCGCCCTAGAGTGAGTATTCCTCATTTTCCTGATTGATTTGTATAACTTTATTTGTTGCTTTGACACGAAACAGGTTTCGGATTAACACATACATAAACGGGATAAAGAATAATACCAAAATAGTTGCAAAAATGACCCCGCCCAAAACGCTGGCACCAATTTCCTGACGGCTGATCGCACTGACCCCAGAAGCAAAAATCAAAGGAATCACTCCCGCAGCAAAAGCAATAGAGGTCATGAGAATCGGCCGTAAGCGCAAACTTGCTCCTTCTAAGGCTGCAGCTATAGCTGTTTTTCCTGCTTTCTCTGCCTGTGCAGCAAACTCCACAATCAGAATGGCATTTTTACAGGACAGACCAATCGTCGTCAGCAAGGCAATATGAAAAAAGATGTCATTGGCGAAACCAAAGATCCAGCAAAATAAGATACTGCCACCTACGCCCAATGGAATGGCACTGATCACGGCCACAGGAATGGTCCAACTTTCATATAAAGCGGTTAAACACAGGAAAATAAAGGCAATCGAAATCACATACAGGAAAATCGCCTGACCGCTGCTGCGCTTTTCTTCCAATGCGGCTCCGCTCCAAGCCAGATTCACACCTTCCTGGGCATCTACCAATGCTTCAACATCCTGCATGGTCTGACTGGAAAACTTGTCCTTTGGAATCCCGGCATAGACTGGAACAGCGTTATAGCCCATATAGCGGTTAATACTGTTTGGCCCGCCCTGCCAATTCAGACTGCTAAACTGGTTAAACGACAGCATTTCACCTTTTTGATTGCGTACATGCCAGAAGGCCAGATCTTCAGGTTTGGAACGGTATTCTGCTTCACCCTGCATAATCACACGTTTAATCTGCCCGCGATCAATAAAGTCATTGATGTAAGTTCCACCCCACGCTGCAGCCAAAGTACTGTTTACATTTTGCTGAGGAATGGAATGCTTTAACACGCGTTCTGCATCAAGTTTGATATTCAGCTCAGCACTTTCTTTGGGTTGGTCCAGCTGTAAAAATTCAATCGATGATTTGCCTTGGGCACGCGCTTCAATCTGGCCAAATGCCTCCTGTAAAAATTCAGCTCCTTTATAATCCAGGTCTTGCAACCAGAAATCGACTACACGACCATTACTCGACATGGAAGGCGCGGCGCCATAAAGAAAATTTGGGCATTGGCATGATTGGCAAAGTGTTTCTGTGCTCGATCGACAATAGCAAAGACTGAATCTTCAGGATTTTTGCGCTCAGCCCAGTCTTTTAATACCACAAAGAGCTGCCCACGATACGAGCCTACACCGACGTTGTTGCCGCTATACCAGACACCTACACTCTGAATGCGTTCCGATTCGTGTTTCATCAAATAATCTTGTACTTCACGCCCGACTTTTTCGACTTCTGTACGCGGTGCATTGCCCGGCATGACGATCTGCCCCATGACAAAGCCCATGTCTTCCGTGGGCATCAAGCCTTCCGGCAAATGCTTATATACCCAGCCGAAGCTCATTATGCACACACCAAACAGTGCCAACATCGTGAATTTCAATCGCATGCTCCGAGCTGAAACTTTTTGATAACCGGCATTGAGCTGATCCATGCCATGGTTAAAGCGCTGTGCCCAGCGAGCCTGATGATGTTTGCGTTTCAATAACTGTGCCGCAAATGTTGGGGTAATGACCAAGGCCACGAATAAAGACAGCAACATCGCCACTACCAAAGTGAGGGAAAATTGACGATAAATCACCCCAGTAATACTGCCAAAGAAAGCCATCGGGATAAATACTGCAGTAAGTACCAGCGTAATACCGACCAGTGCTCCACTCATTTCCTGCATGGATTTTAAGGCAGCCGCTTTGGCATCCAGATGTTCGTCCTGCATCAGGCGTTCAATATTTTCCACCACTACAATGGCATCATCGACTAGCAGACCAATGGCTAAAATCAGGGCAAATAAGGTAAAACTATTCAGAGTCATATCCAAGACATACAGCACTGCAAAGGTCGCCAAAACCACAATCGGAATCGTAACGGCCGGAATAATCGTGGCACGCCAGTTTTGCAGGAAGATAAACATCACCACAATGACCAGAATAATGGCTTCAACCAGAGTTTTAGCTACCTGTTCAATTGAGCTGGTGATAAATGGAGTTTTATCCATGGTCATTTGCAACTGATAGTGCGGTGGCAAATTGGCCTGAGCGTTTTTTAATACGTTTTGATTCTGTTTGGACACGGCAATGGCATTACTCCGCGGCGCCAAAGTAATCGATAAAGCTGAAGAGAGCTGTCCGTTGGTATAGTTAATGTGGTTATAACTTTCTGCACCTAGTTCTACCCGTGCCACATCTTTTAAGTACAGCAATGAACCGGAATCCGTGGTTTTAACAATAATATTCTCAAATTCTTTCACACTGCTTAAACGTGAACCCGCACTGACCTTGGCATTGAGATATTGATCCTGCATGGTTGGCAAACCACCAATTGCGCCTGAAGCCAGCGGTGCGTTTTGAGTTTCAATGGCATTGCGGATATCGCTTGGCATCAGGTTAAACTGATGCAACTTATGCGGATTTAGCCAGATCCGCATGGCATAACCTGCACCGTACAGGTCTATTTCCCCTACCCCTTCAATACGTGATAAACGCGGTTCCACATGTACCATCAAATAATCGGAAAGTTCGGTAACACTACTCTGTCCACTCTCATCATATAAACTTAACAGTGCAAACTGGTCATACCCTGATTTATAAACATTGACTCCGCCCTGCTGCGTTTCTTCAGGTAAGCGGCTCAATACACCATTCACGGCGTTTTGAACCTGTAACTGGGCTTGATCAAGATCGACTCCTGGCTCAAATTGCAGCGTAAGTTGGGCCCGTCCCACCGAACTGCTGGAGTGAAAAGTTTCCAGACCTTCAATGCCTTTTACCGCCTGTTCCAGAATCTGGGTCACCGATTGCTCAACTGTTTCAGCCGATGCACCACGATAACCTGCGGAAACGCCTAAAGCTGGCGTATCCATATTTGGCATATGTTCAATGGGAATTTTTTGAAGTGCAAATACCCCAAGGGCCATCATTAAAATTGCAATGACCGCTGCAAACTTGGGACGATAAATAAAAAAGCGCGACAACATAAATCAGAAATCCCCATCAAATGCATCTTTAGGATGCACACGCCATGAATAGATGATTTCTATAGCAATTTTCACACCATGCTTAAATTTAAGCCAATCTTTAACTCTTTAATTCCGATAAAAAAATCCCCGTTATAACGGGGATTTTAGAATGCTATATTCTCAATTGATATTATGTATGTGATTTCTTCATCGTCATTTGGCGAATTAAAACGTACATAAATGGAATAAAAATTAGCACCAGTATCGTTCCAAAGATCACTCCACCAAAAACACTGATTCCAATCTCACGACGACTGGCTGCACCAGCACCAAAAGCAAAGACCAGTGGCAGAATCCCAGCACCAAAGGCCAGAGATGTCATCAGGATTGGGCGCAAGCGCAGTGAAGCACCTTCAAGTGCAGCTTCAACTACCGATTTACCTTTTTCCTGAGCCAATGCCGCAAACTCTACGATTAAAATTGCATTCTTACAGGACAGACCAATCGTGGTCAGCAAAGCAATCTGGAAGTAAATATCATTCGGAAAATCTGCCAGAAAACTAAAAATGATATTCCCACCAATCCCTAGAGGAATAGCGGACATGACCGCAGTCGGAATCGTCCAGCTTTCATATAAAGCGGCCAGGCACAGGAAAATGAAACCAATCGACACCAGATATAACCAGATTGCCTGATTACTGGATTGTTTTTCCTCAAAGGATAAACCGCTCCAGACCACGTCAATGCCATCCTGTTCTGCCACCAGATTTTCAACATCTTGCATCGCTTCACCAGAACTGGAACCTTTGACCATATCCGCTTGCATTTGCAGCGAAGTATAGCCCATAAAACGGTTGACCACCTCAGGACCACCACTCCAGTCCACCTGAGCGAAATTACTGAAAGGCACCATCTCGTTCAGGTCATTACGTACATGCCATTGCGCCAGATCTTCAGGTTTGGAACGGAATTCTGCATCGCCCTGCATAATCACCCGTTTAATCCGGCCACGATCAATAAAGTCATTAATATAATTACCCCCCCAGGCCGCTGAAAGCGTACTGTTGATTGCGGATTGACTCAGACCATTGGCCATCGCCTGTTTCTGGTCAATATTGACTTTCAGTTCGGCTTTTTCCGGATTGGAACGCTTATCCAGATTTTCAAAGCTACTATATTGAGCTGCTCCAGCCTGCATATTCTGGAACTGCTCTTCCAGATACTGACGGCCATTACCGTTAATATCACGAATCCAGAAATCCAGGCCGTCGGTTTGCCCTAAACCATTCACTGAAGCCGGCATGCTGATATTGACTTGAGCATCGCGGTTACTGCGAAAATGCTTCATAGCACGTTCACGAATCGCCTGCGCGGTATTTTCTTCTCCAGCACGGTCATCCCAATGCTTCAAGGCAACAAAACCGGTCGCCAGGTTCTGACCTGTACCTGAGAAGTTACGGCCATAACGTAGCATGACCAAGTCGATATTGTCCTTTTCTTCTTCCAGAAAATACTGACGAATCTGCTCACCGACCTGAATGGTGTTTTTCATTGGCGCGCCTTCCTGCAGCCGGATTTGCAGATTCAGAATACCCTGGTCTTCACTCGGCAAAAAGCTGGTGGGTAAGGCGCGATAAAATAAAGCAAATACGCAGAGCAATCCGGCAAACAGCACCAGACTAATGGCCTTATGTTGTAGAGTGACATTAGAAACTTTCAGATAACGATGCTTCAAACCATCCAGTTTCTGGTTAAACCAACTCGCCCACTTGGCAGGTTTTGGATTTGGTTTTAGAATCAGCGCACAAAGTGCAGGTGTCAGAATCAGTGCGACCATCAGCGACAGAGACATCGCTGCCACGAGCGTAATCGAGAACTGACGATAGATCACCCCGGTTGAGCCACCAAAAAATGCCATGGGAATAAAGACCGCGGTTAAAACCAGGGTAATCCCGATCAGTGCGCCGCTGATTTCCTGCATGGATTCCAGCGCTGCTTCTTTGGCTGTAAGCTGCTGCTCATGCATCAGACGTTCAACGTTCTCTACCACCACAATGGCATCATCGACCAGCAAGCCAATGGCCAGTACTAAGGCAAACAAAGTCAGCGTATTAATACTCAGTCCCAAAACATAAAGTACTGCCATGGTTCCGAGTAAAACTACAGGCACAGTTACAGTCGGAATTAAGGTGGCACGCCAGTTTTGCAGGAAGATAAACATCACGATGACGACCAGAATGACCGCCTCGAATAAAGTTTTAACGACTTCTTTAATCGATTCTTTAACAAACGGTGTATTGTCACGCGGATAGGCAATTTTATAGCCTTCCGGCAACTGCTGGGAGAGTCGCTCGATTTCAGCCTTGATCAGACTCGACGTCGCAATTGCATTGGCACCGGAGGCCAGTGAAATGCCCAGACCGGCAGAAGGATAGCCGTTGGTGGTGCTATATGACTGATAATTTTCCGCACCCAATTCAACCCGTGCAACATCTTTTAAGTAGATAAAGCTACCATCCCGGGCAGACTTCACAATAATATTTTCAAATTCTTCGACTGTTTTTAAACGGCTGCCTGATGTGACTTTGGCATTCAGATACTGATCATCGACTGTTGGCAAGTCACCAATTGCGCCGGCTGCCACTTGAGTATTTTGTGATTCAATCGCTGCCCGCACATCACTTGGCATCAGGTTATATTGTTTCAATTTTGCTGGATTCAGCCAGATGCGCATCGCGAACTGTGAACCAAAAACATCCACTTCCCCAATGCCATCAATTCGGGAAATATCCTGTTCCAGATGCGTGGTCAAATAATCAGACAGTTCAATATTGCTGCTACGCCGTGACTCATCATACAAACCGATGACCATATGGGTATCGCCAAGAGATTTGAAGACATTCACGCCCTGTCGCTGGACATCATCTGGCAAACGATTGAGAACCCCGTTAATCGCATTTTGAACCTGTACTTGTGCTGTATCTGGATCGGTACCATTTTCAAAACTGATGCTGATCCGGCTTCGACCTGAGGAATCACTGCTTGAGCTGAAATACAGCAAGCGGTCGATACCTTTAATTTGCTGTTCCAGCACCTGGGTCACGCTTTCTTCTACTGTTTCTGCAGATGCACCGGTATAGGTTGTTGCCACAGTAATACGAGGCGGTGCAATATCCGGATAACGTTCAACAGGTAAATTCATCACCGCAAAAAGTCCAATGGCCATGACTACAATGGCCAGCACACCTGCAAAAATAGGACGATGAATGAAAAACTTAGACAGCATAAGTCTGAATCACTTTGAATTTAATGAATTATGGAAAGCGTTGCATTATTGAGTCAGCTTAAGGATATTCAGGCAGTGGCCTAGAGAATGCAAGGCTTGATCACAGAAAAATATGTATAAAATTGAATCATGAAGAAAATATGAAGATTTTGCCTTTCATCTAGCTATTTCAACAATTTATAAGGTTATTATTTTTATTTTAGGCATAAAAAAACCCTGCTTGCGCAGGGTTTTTTTAGAATCGATTCAGAGCTGATTAAGCAGAGAATTGGTTCATTGTGTTTTTCGCATCGTCACCCGCTTTAAGCGCGTTGTCACCAGCGAAGATTTCTTTGTGGTCATCACCGATGTCAGAACCAGCCATTGCTTGGTGTTTCACACAAGCGATACCGCCACGGATTTCTTTACGTTGTACGCCAGCAACATACGCCAACATACCTTCAGAACCGAAGTAACCTTGAGCAAGCTCGTGAGTAGAAAGAGCAGCTGTGTGGTAAGTAGGCAGAGTGATCAAGTGGTGGAACACGCCTGCTTCACGAGAAGCATCTGCTTGGAATGTACGTACTTTTTCGTCAGCTTCAGCAGCCAATTCAGAATCGTCGTACTCAGCGCTCATCAGTTTAGCACGGTCGTATGCAGATACGTCTTTACCTTCAGCAACCCAACGGTCATACGCTTGTTGACGGAAGTTCAGTGTCCAGTTGAATGATGGAGAGTTGTTGTAAACAAGTTTCGCATTTGGCACAACTTCACGTACACGGTTAACCATGTGAGCGATTTCAGCTACGTTTGGAGTCGCAGTTTCGATCCAAAGAAGGTCAGCACCGTTTTGTAAGCTAGTGATACAGTCAAGTACAACGCGGTCGATCTGAGTGCCTTCACGGAACTGGTACAAGCCAGAAGCAAGACGTTTAGGACGGTGAAGTTTACCATCACGTTTGATCAGGATTTCGTCTTCTTGCGCTTCAGAGATGTCAATTTCTTGAGTGTCTAAGTAGCTGATGTATTGAGAAGCGATGTCGCCTGGCTCTTTAACCACTGGGATTTTTTGAGTCAAGTCAGCGCCTTCAGAGTCAGTACGTGCAACGATGATACCGTCGTCAAGACCCATTTCAAGGAATGCATAGCGAAGAGCGTGGATTTTCGCGATGAAGTCTTCGTGTGGAACTGTTACTTTACCAGCTTGGTGACCACATTGTTTCGCGTCAGAAACCTGGTTTTCGATTTGAAGTGCACAAGCACCCGCTTCGATCATTTTCTTAGCTAGTAAGTAAGTCGCTTCTTCGTTACCGAAACCAGCGTCGATGTCCGCAATGATTGGCACAACGTGAGTTTGGAAGTTGTCGATTTGTGAAGTGATTTCAGCAGCTTTAGCTGTATCACCAGCGTCTTGAGCTTTTTTAAGTGCGCGGAACAGGTCGTTCAGTTCTTTCGCATCAGCTTGACGTAAGAATGTGTAGATTTCTTCGATCAATGCAGGAACAGAAGTTTTTTCGTGCATAGATTGGTCAGGAAGAGGACCGAATTCTGAACGAAGTGCAGCAACCATCCAGCCAGAAAGGTAGATATAGCGACGTTCAGTTGTACCGAAGTATTTTTTGTTCGCAATCATTTTTTGCTGAGCGATGAAACCGTGCCAGCAGCCTAGTGATTGAGTGTATTTGCTAGAGTCGGCATCATAAGCAGCCATATCACGACGCATAATCGCCGCTGTATATTTAGCAATGTCTAAACCAGTTTTGAAACGGTTTTGAAGTTGCATACGCGCAGCATCTTCAGGACTGATGTCTGCCCAAGTGTTACCGAATTTCGCTTTTAATTCGCGGATTGCATCAATCGCTGTTTGGTATGTAGTCATGATATATTCCTGTATTAATATTAGGATTTTTCTGCAACGAACCGCTCAAATCACACCCTCAATGACTTGTTCAGATTTTCGACGATCCGTTGGGATAGCTAAAGATTAGTGGGCTTCGAAAAATTAATCCAATATTCTGCAAGAATTATCATTATTTATTTAAAAAATATGTAGATGAAAGTCTAATTATATATTGATCAATTTTTTATAAGTTATTGTATTTTATATTTTATTTTTGAATTTTTAAATTTGTATTTTGCCTAAAACATCAGCAACATGAGTAAAAAATATTCATTAGACTTAAGTCTTGCAAGACTTTAGCAGCGCTTAATTTCAGCAAATTTTGTCTATTTTCTAAGCCTTAAAACCTAGAATACTTATTTCAAAAGAATTATTTTTCATTTATTTGTTGAAATATTTTTTATCAAACCTGGCACATTATTTGCTAATTCCCTCTGTTTTTCAGAAATACCTTTCTTTCGTTTTAGAGGCAGCCAGATTTCCTTTCTGCTCTTAAAAATAGAGAAGGATTCAGACTGGCAAAATCTGCGGTGAAAGAGACTCTAAAAAGGTATTTCAGTACAATCAGCTGGGCTTTTTTTCATCAGTTGCGTACACAAGCTATAGTAGTTATGGCATAATCCATATAATTTCATAATTTTATTTTCGGTATTTTTTTTATGAATCTGGAGCGGGTCGATCTTAATCTCCTCATTTATCTTGACGTACTTTTACGTGAAAAAAATGTCACGCGTGCAGCAGAACAACTTGGGGTAACCCAGCCTGCGATGAGTAACATTTTACGTCGCTTACGAAATTTATTTAATGATCCTCTCCTGATTCGCTCTTCTGAAGGTATGACCCCAACAGAACGTGCGCTAGAACTCCAACCTCGTATCCGTGACGCCTTAGCGGATCTTTCCATGATTCTGGAACCGCGTACCGAGTTCCGCCCTTATACTTCAAACCGTGTTTTCCGCATCATGACTTCAGATTATGCTGAAGCTACACTGGTACCACGCCTGGTGAAAGCATTACGTTCAGAAGCACCGAATGTGGTGCTCGACTTCTTAACCCCAAGTGATGTGTCCTATCGTGACATGGAACAAGGTAAAGTTGATCTGGCGATTAACCGTTTTAATGAAATTCCGCAAAGCTTCCATCAGGTACTGGTTTGGCGTGACAGCTTTTCTTGCCTGTTAAATAACAAGCATCCGGCTGCGGGCAACCTGAATCTGAAAAGCTATCTGGATGCACAGCATATCTGGGTATCGAAAACCGGTATGGGCGTTGGCTTTGGGGTAAACCCTGAGAAACAGGCGGGTCTCGGCTGGATTGATCAGGCTCTTGAACGTATTGGCCAAAAACGTAAGATTTCGGTATTTACCCGTCATTATCAGATGCCTGGTCTTCTGGCTGCCAATGTCGATCTTGTAGCAACATTACCGACCCGTATTGCACGTCTGCAAGCCAAAAACCAGAACTTACTCATTAAAGATCCACCATTCTATATTCCTGAGTTTGAATTGAAGATGGCGTGGTGTCCTTTATTGCATCATCATCCCGCCCATCGCTGGTTACGTCAGCTGATTCTATATGTAGCCCGTCAGATGATCGAAGAAGAAAATCGTGAATTTTTAATGAATAATTCGCAATTTTCGCATTATTGAATTGAATATTAGCTAAATTGCTCATTTTTAAGCTTATACTCTAGAGACTTGAGTTGCTTTATTTGTACCTCAAGTCTTTTTTTGTGTTAAAAATATTTTTAGCTAGATCATATTAATCCACAGGTGGATTCGTGAGCCTCTTTCAAAACATCGTGATTATCTTATTACTCATCGCGGGGGCCGGTTTTTTATCATTAACAGAAATCGCGCTTGCAGGTGCCCGTAAGGTCAAATTAAAAATTTTGGCTGAATCGGGAGATATTCGCGCTCAAAAAGTTTTAGATTTACAAGAAAACTCTGCTGACTTTTTTGCAGCTTCCCAAATCGGTTTAAACGCCGTTGCCATTTTAGGCGGTATTTTAGGTGAAGGCGCCTTCCGCCCTTATATCATCAATTTACTTTCCAGATTTTATCAAGGTCCCTGGACTGAAACGATTGCATTCAGTCTGTCCTTCACCGCAGTTACTTCATTATTTATTCTGTTTGCGGACTTGATGCCGAAACGTCTGGCCATGATCGCTCCAGAAAAAATTTCTGTCTCGGTGATTAATCCGATTCAGGTATTTATCAAAATCTGTAAACCATTGGCCTGGTTCATCAATGCCATTGCGAACCTGTTGTTCCGCTTATTTAAAGTGAATACCATCCGAGATGATAATATTACCTTTGCGGATATTTCTGCGGTAATGGATGCGGGTGCTCAGGCAGGTGTGTTACAGAAACAGGAACATCACTTTATTGAGAACGTGTTTGAGCTTGAAGAACGTAATGTTCCTTCTAGTATGACCACACGTGAAAATGTGGTGTTCTTTACCTTGAAAGAATCGGAAGCCAGTATTCGCCAGAAACTGGCTGAATTTCCTTATTCCAAGTTTTTGGTCTGTAATGAAAATATCGACGATGTGATTGGATATGTCGACTCCAAAGATATTCTGGTTCGTATTCTGAATAATCAGTCTTTACTTCAGTTAAATGAAAATACCATCCGTACGGTTCTAACCATTCCAGATACACTGACTCTATCTGAATTACTGGATCGCTTCCGTTCAACCAAGGAAAAGTTCGCCGTCGTTATTAATGAATATGCCTTGGTCGTAGGTGTGATTACCCTTTCCGACATTATGATTACCGTGATGGGCGACTGGGTTACTCCCCTGGAAGAAGACCAGCAGATCATTAAGCGTGATAGCAATTCATGGCTGATTGATGGTAGTACGCCCATTGAAGACATCAAACATGCGCTGGAAATTGATGAAATGCCAGATGAAGAGAACTATGAAACCCTAGCTGGTTTTATGATGTTCAAGCTGCGCAAGATTCCACGTCCTGCAGATATTGTGCTACATGCGGGTTACAAGTTTGAAGTTGTCGATGTTGATCATTTCAAGATTGACCAGTTACTGGTTACACGTATGCTGGAAGTGAAAAAGCCACCGACAGAAGAATCAGAATAATCTGGTTCTTCTTCAATTTTTTTAAAACTCCAAAAACAATAATAATGAGACTTTTATGAATATTGCTGCGCTACTCGCCTGTCTGAGTTTTTATTCGGCCTTATATTTAATCTATTTCTTCTTTATGCAAGATCAACAGCCTGTATTTCTGATTATAGCAATTGTGCTCATTTTACTTTCAATCTGGCTGACTCCCTATCCTTATGAACGGCGCCGGCAAGGATTTGATTCGACTTTAAGAATAGGCGAATATTTTTATTATCCACTCATCACCTGGTGGCGGCTGTTTATCTTTCCTGTGCGTTGGCTGCTTTCCCTATTTTATTCTCATTAAAAAAGCACCCGAAGGTGCTTCTTTACATTCAATTCAATTTAGATTTTTGATAAAAGTGCTTCAAGGACTGCCTGATAATGGATCTGGATATCTTCCTGCAAAATTTTGTAGGTATTATCAAATTGCACCATTGGCCAGCCTTCTTTCCAGAATGGGAAAATATTATGTAAGTCATGAGTGACGACCGCATCTTCACGTAGAATCGCCTGTGCAATCTGTGCCAGTACAAAGGCAGTTTCCGCACCATCAATTGCCAGGTAATCAACACCACGCGCTTTTAAAATACGGATACGGTCTTTCTTATAGCGGATTTTTTTGATTTGGGCTTCATTCAGATTCAGGGCCAGAGAAACTGCTTCAACAAATTTTTCTTCAAATGACTGATTCAATACGACCAGCGCCTGTTTATGCGCTTCCTGACGACCCGCTTTACCACCCTGACGAATAACTTCTTTTGCTTCCGTATCTAGCTCATCATTCTTCATGGTTTGAAGGATGTCTAAAATTTCGATGTCGCTTAGCGTCGCAGGAGATTGATCAGTCATAAACTGTCCCTAAAAAATAAATATGCAATGGGCTATTTTCGCATAAATCCTCACTAAAAAATTAAAATCTTTAGCTTCAACTCTAATAATTGCAAAATCCGGATCATCTCTATCATTCTGGCGTAAATTGGCTATAGTAGGCGGCAAGTTTCTTATTTACTTTTTATCATGCAAACCAAACAGATTGATCTTTTATTGCAGCAACTTAAACTGCTTTATCCCGCTGCCTTCAAAAGAAATTATCTGTTTTATGGCCAGATCAAGACCAAGGGTATTTTAAGTGATCTCAAGGAACTGATTCCCTGGGTGCTGGCTGCCATGATCTTTGTACCGATTAGCCTGGTTCTCAAAGATGTTTATTCCTCTAAGCTATCAACTGCCCCAGACTTTCAGGCGCAAGCTTATGCAATTCTGACTATTCTGTTATTTCTGATGCTGGTGGTTCCACTAGTGATCAAGCAGATCCGGCACTCTTCTCATTCCCTCTATCAGTTTTTAAGACATACACCGATTAAACTCACTGTAGTCATTGTGCTGGAAGCGCTGAATCTGGTTTTTCTACAAAGCAGTATGACCATGTGGATTTTATTCTTTTTCGGGATCAGTTTTGGTTTTGTACGGTTCTATAAAGAAAATATGTTCCGCCCTGCTACCAATAGCACTGAAAAATATCAACTGCAGCAGTTACGTCGCATCTGTTTCTGGGCTTATCAACAAACCTGGAAACTACGTCTGAAATTATTTTTTCATTCCAAGCCGACCTCCCCAAATGAAGAATTGAAAAATCAGCTTCAGCACTATGCGGATTTACATACCCGCTTGTTTAAACTGGAACATGAGCAGTGCAAGAAGATTAAATACATCGATATCGATACTTATCTGGACGAGCACCTGTAAATGTTTTATGAATCACGGCCTGAAATAGAAAATTACATGACTTCTCACGCTTATCATCTAGCACTATGGATTTAATTTTTTAATTTAAACTACTGAATTGCTTGAAAATAAAGCAAACGTATTGAAATTTACTTGCCAAGCTTTATTTCGTCCTCTATTATTGCGCACATGCCCGAGTGGTGAAATCGGTAGACACAGGGGATTTAAAATCCCCCGCCCACAAAGCGTGCCAGTTCGAGTCTGGCCTCGGGCACCATTTTAATTCTGATTAGAATGGTGCAATGAAAATCTCCAGCATTCAGCTGGTTTTTTTTATGCGTGATTATCACCAATAGAATGTGCCCTTCCCATGTCTGCATCCCGTTCTTTTGATCTAGCCAGATTGCAATTACGCCATCCTGATGCATTCTTTTGCAGCCTCAGCTATGGCCGTTATAAATATTTGAACCAGACCACTGATCTCTATCTGTATTTACGTATTGGTATTCTGATCATGATCACAGGATTTTGTTGCCTGTGCTTTTCGCTGCCGTTTTACCCTGACTTTGTGACTTCAAAATATCAGGCGCTTAGTGCAGGTACTATTGTAATGATCGGCATGCTCTATCCTTATATCTGGCGCGCCCAGTTTCAGGCGAAATACAGTTCTGTTCGCTATGCCAAGCGTTTGCAACTCTGCCTGTATATGCAAACCCTGATTGCGATTCTGTCATTTATAAATTATCAGTATTTTCACTCAGCATTTATTACCTTGCCTTGTTTGGCCCTGCTTGCTTTCAGTAGCCTCGTACCGGTTTTAGTTGAGCCCTGCTTTAGAGTTTCGACTCGCAGCACCCTATTGGTACGTTTGCAGAAAATCCGTCAGCTGGCTTACTGGTCTTATCAGCAATCGCAAAGCAAAGGGCCGGAACCGGTGCCTTATCAAAAAGATTTAAAACAGTATTATCTGGATTTGCATCATAGCTGCATGCTGGAAGAGCAGAAATTACTGGATGAAATTCATTATAAAAATTTAAAAGACGTATTTTCAGATTATTAAAAAAAAGCCCTGTTTAACAGGGCTTTTTTTACCATTCGCGATTAACGACCAGTTCTTCCATTTCAATATCAAACAGACCCTGCTCTTGCACGACCATCATCATGGCCTCGGCAATATAGTCTGCGGCAGTATCATCCAGAGAAGAGTCCAGATCTTCAAACTGTGGCTTCATGGCATTGATGTCTGCCACAGTCTCATGGGCCAGCTGATATACATCCTGATCTGATAAACCGGATTTAGATACTTTTGAAGCAAAACGTTCGATGTGTTGCTTGATTTCTGCAACCAGAATATCGGGATAATATTCATCATCGAACATGGGGAGAAGTAAATCTGCAAACATTACAGGCACTCTAAAAGATGACAATCTAACTTAAGCGTGCCTGTATAGCACATTGCTGTTTAAAAGCCAAACAGCTTGTGCTCCTATATGTCTTTCAGCCCAGATTTAGGCATTTTGCATAGCTTTCCAGATTTTGATGGCGTCTGCTGTTACCTTGACATCATGTGCTCGAACCATACAGGCACCTTGCTGAATGCTCAGCAAATGCGCCGCAGCCGAACCTACTGCACGTGCTTGTGGTTCTGCACCATTCAGAGCAGCACCAATAAAACGTTTGCGGGATAAAGCAGACAAAATCGGATAGCCCATTTCTGTCAATTTATAAAACTCTTGCAACAGCTTTAAATTTTGCTGGGCATTTTTTGCAAATCCAAAACCAGGATCAATCATGATATGTTCAGCTTTAACACCCACATCTAGAGCATCTTGAACCCGTTGTGACAGTTCCCGAATCACATCCTGAGTCACATCATCATACTGATCCAGATTATTCATCGTAGTCGGCTCACCACGCATATGCATGATGATCACCGGAATATTCAGTTCTGCTGCCGTCTCTAACGCTTGTGGACGAGTGAGCGCGCGTACATCATTCCAGATATGTGCACCCGCTTTCACGGCTGCTTTAATCACTTCTGGCTGTGAAGTATCAATCGAGATGATCACATCATGCTTGGCCAGTTCTTCAACTACAGGCACAACACGACGGATTTCTTCTTCAACTTCCACGACTGATGCACCTGGACGTGTAGATTCACCACCCACATCAATTACGGTGGCACCATCAGCAATCATTTCCAGGGCTTTTACTACTGCCTGATCTTTCTGATTGTGCAGCCCCCCATCGCTAAAGGAATCCGGAGTCACATTTAAAATTCCCATCACATGCGGCTGAGACAAATCCAGTTTCAAATGACCGAAAGTCCAGATCTGTGGTCGTAGTGGCTTCAGCTGCATGGTTCAATCCTAGTTCACAATAACCCCGGTATTGTCTTATGGAAAGATCAATAAAGCAAAGCTCAATCTATTCAATAGCTAGATTTCAAAATAGTTCTTATTGGAATATTGCATCAGCTTGGATTGCAGTAACGCTTTTACATCAACCCATTCGCTTTTTAAAATACTATAGATATAACTATCTCTGAGTGTCACGCCATCTTTACGCAGCATATGACATCTAATGATGCCATCCTGTTTGGCACCCAGAGCTTCAATAGCTTTTTGACTTTTAAGATTCAGATGATCAGTCCGAAAGCCTACCACTTGAGCATTCAGCTCTTCAAATGCATGCTGCAGCAAAAGATATTTACAGACCCGGTTTACATAGGTTCGTTGATAAGGTTTGGCATACCAGGTAAAGCCAATTTCAACACGTGGAATTTCCGGCTTGATATCATGAAAGCTGGTGGTGCCGATTGCTCGGTCTGAAGTTAAATCAATCACGGCAAAAGCCATTCTTTCACCTTTGGACTGCTGTTCAAAAGCTTGGGTAAAGTAGTGTTTAAGTTTATGTAGGTAAGGTACCGAACTATATAACACTTCCCCCAAGTCCCCTTCGGCACATGCATTTTCTAAGTCTGCAAAATGTTCCCAGCTCAGTGGCTCCAAACGTAGCTGATAAATACTGGATTCCAGAACAAGTAAATTCATTCTTATTTTTACTCATTGATTTTTATAAATTGACTATAGCATTCAACTAGATATGACAAAACAATAGCCATAAAAAAACCACCCGAAGGTGGTTTTAATTGTTAACTTAGTTCGCTGGTAATGGCGGAGGAGTCATTGGACCATCAGTCGGTGTTACATCAATCACTGGATTGTCTGAAACATAAACTTTAGGTGGTTTTGGCTCACGACCTTCCATAATGTCACGAATCTGTTCACGATCAATTGTTTCCCACTCAAGCAGCGCTTTCACCATGGCATGGGCAATATCTTTGTTATTTTCAAGGATATCGCGTGCAACCTTGTATTGCTCATCAATGATGCGACGAACTTCCGCATCTACCTGTTGTTGGGTTGCCTCAGAAATCGTACGGGTACCAATGCTACCCATAAATGACTGTTGAGAGTCATCTTCATAGACCATGACGCCTAACTTGTCCGACATACCATATTTGGTCACCATTGCACGTGCCATTTTAGTTGCACGTTCAAAGTCATTCGAAGCACCAGTCGACATCTGGTTAATGAAGACTTCCTCTGCGATACGACCACCGAACAGGATTGAAAGTTCATTCAACATTTTGTCTTTATAATGGCTAGTCTGGTCAAATTCAGGCAACTGCCAGGTAACACCCAATGCCCAGCCACGCGGCATGATGGTAACTTTATGCACAGGGTCTGTACCTGGAAGCATTTCTGCCACAATCGCATGACCTGCTTCATGGTAAGCCGTAGCACGACGTTCTTCTTCACGAAGTACCATCGATTTACGTTCAGGACCCATGTACAGTTTGTCTTTCGCATCTTCAAAGTCATGCATATCGACTGTGTTCTTGTTACGACGGGCAGCAAATAATGCCGCTTCGTTTACAAGATTCGCCAACTGTGCACCTGAGAAGCCCGGTGTACCACGTGCAAGTACTTTAACATCTACACCTGTAGTAGAAGGAAGTTTCTTCAAGTGTACATTCAGGATTTGCTCACGACCTTTAATATCTGGCAGACCTACCATTACCTGACGGTCGAAACGACCTGGACGAAGTAAGGCTTTATCCAGTACGTCAGCACGGTTAGTTGCTGCGATGACGATAATGCCTTCATTGCCTTCGAAACCGTCCATCTCCACCAGCATCTGGTTCAAAGTCTGTTCACGTTCATCATGACCGCCACCTGTACCTGAACCACGATGACGACCGACTGCATCAATCTCATCAATGAAGATGATACATGGTGCATGTCGTTTTGCCTGTTCGAACATGTCACGTACACGAGATGCACCGACACCGACAAACATTTCAACGAAGTCAGAACCTGAGATACTAAAGAATGGAACTTTTGCTTCACCTGCAATGGCTTTAGCGAGCAAGGTTTTACCTGTACCTGGAGGACCCACCATCAGGACGCCTTTAGGAATAGTCGCACCCAAGCGTTTGAATTTTGCAGGATCTTTCAGGAAGTCAACAATTTCGACTACTTCCTGTTTTGCTTCATCACAACCCGCCACATCAGTAAATGTTACTTTGATCTGGTCTTCAGATAGCATTTTCGCTTTAGATTTACCAAAGCTCATTGGGCCATTCTTGCCGCCTGCACCGCCACCCATGTTGCGCATAAAGAACATGAATAACAAAATGATTAGAAGCACAGGGAAACTTGCAATCAGCAATTGCATGAGCAAGCCTTGACGTTGAGGCGCTTCACCTTCAACGACCACATTATTTTTAATCAGGCTTGGCATCAGTTCTGGGTCTTGAACTGCCGGGCGAATGCTTTCAAACTCTGAACCGTTTGATTTTTCACCGCGAATTCTTTCGCCATCAATTGTAACTTGTTTAATTTGGCCAGCATTGACCGCGGCAACAAACTCCGAATAGTTCATTGTAGTCGGTTGATTGCGGTCACTGACGTTGCTGAAGATTAACACCAGCACACCCAGTATCACGAGCCACAATACGGCATTCTTAAAAAGATCGCTCAAAGCTTTATTTCCCATTCCAATCTAATTTGATCATGCCCTCGAAGGGTGACCTTAATCAATAAGCTGCAAATCAATTTGCAATAATGTAAAAACCTACAAAATGCACAATTTTTAACGTGTTGGCAAGTAAACTTTATTTCAAAGCCTTCTTGCGTCCCTGTCCGACCAGAAACACTTCTTTCGAACGGGCACGTGATGCAGCAGGTTTAATCGTCTTCAATACATCAAAACTGTTGACGACTTCTTTACGAAATTCATCAAAACCTGAACCCTGGAATACTTTCACTACAAACTGTCCTTTGGGACCGAGTACCTTGTTGGCAAAATCCAGAGCAAGTTCACATAAATAAATCTGACGAGGTTGATCTACAGCTCTATTACCTGATGTATTGGGGGCCATATCTGAAATTACAACGTCTACTGTGCGTCCGTTTAAAATATTTAACAATTTATCGAATACTTCTTGTTCACGGAAATCGCCCTGCAAGAAAGTCACATCAGGTAGCGCATCCATTTCCAAGATGTCTGATGCAATCACCAGACCTTTATCACCGACCAGTTTTCCGGCAATCTGGGACCAGCTTCCTGGGGCAGCACCCAAGTCCACTACAGTCATGCCGGGTTTGATAATGCCGTATTTTTCCTGAATTTCTAGCAACTTGTACGCAGCACGGGCACGATAACCTTCTTTTTGTGCTTTTTTCACATAAAAGTCATCAAGATGCTCTCTCATCCACGCACGACTACTTTTAGATAACTTTTGGTTGGTAATGCGTGTTGCCATAACTCTCTAAATAAAAAAAACTTCTAATGATTCATTGTACGTGAAAAACACATTTTTTGCAGTATACATGTGTATCTAAATCTGAGTATTCCGGTGTGATTTCCGATTATTTATAAGTGATTATTTCCTGAGAATTTACAGCGTTTGTTTTTCGCTTTTGCTATACTAAGCCGTTTTAAAAATCAGGTTATCTCTCATGGCGTCTTTATCTGTTCAGGAACGTAAGCGTTTACGTCAAATTGGACATGCATTAAACCCAGTTGTAATGCTTGGTGACAAAGGCTTAACTGAATCTGTAGTTGAAGAGCTAAATCGTGCCCTTAATGATCACGAACTCATTAAAGTAAAAGTTGTGGCTGAAGACCGTGAAGCACGTGCAGCACTCATTGCTGAACTTTCAGAAACTACAGGTGCTGAAGTGGTACAAACTATTGGTAAAATTGCGCTGCTTTACAAGAAAGCTCCAAAGCAAAACCAGAAGTTATCCAATCTTGTCCGTTTTGCCCATCTTTCTAACTAAGTACAGGATTTATGGCCAGTTACGAACTCAGCGCATTTGATCGCCGTTTTCAGGCAATCTCATTGGTCGGTGCCATCGAACAGCAAAATCCATGCAGCTTGAATGTCGGATTTTGGTTGCGCGATCCCAACCAGTACGTGCTGTGGCCAGAAATGGTTACTGCACATCCCCGTCGTAATTTTTTGTGGGAACAGACCTGCTTTGAAATCTTTATCGGGGTTCAGGGTGAAGATTATTATCGTGAAATCAATCTCTCTCCTTCTCAGGCCTGGCAAGCCTATCAGTTTGAGGAATATCGCTATCCGGAAGATATGCCGCCACCTGCTGCATACGATATCGAACTGAATCAGCTTAAACGTACCCATTATGGTCTGAATGTCAGTCTGGATCTGACCGAGTTTATGGTTGAGCATAAACTTAAATGGGCAGACCTGTTTATTGGTCTGACAGCAGTATTAAAAACCTCACAAGGTGATCAATACTTTGCGATGCAGCACAGCAGCCCAGAAGCAGACTTCCACAATAAACGGGATTGGCTGCATGTCTTTTAATGCAGATTAAAAGCATTTGCTGGATAACAAAGATATTAAAAAACGTGAGCATTAAAGTCTCACGTTTTTTTATGGGCTTTTCCGGCTCATCCGCTCAAAGTTCGCTGTTATAGCTTGAAGAAAATATTTTTCTGTATTTTCTCTACGTAGATTCAGGTCAATATTAAATTGAAATAATTAGCCTGCTCTCAACACTTAGGGCTGGCTACTTTAATAATAATTTAAACGATATTTAAGCTGATAGACTAAGAGTTCATTTTAATTGTTTTCGACATTTTAGTGATGTAAGCGGTAATTGTCCTGCACTGATTTTACCGCGGCATAAAAAATTACAGTTAACGTGAAGATGATCAGGATAATCGTTCCAAAAGTTAGTCCAAAGAATCCCAGACATAACATCATCACACCGAGATAAAGTGCACGCATCAACCAACTTTCCAGATTAAGCATCATAATTAGCGTCAGTAAACAAAGTACACCTACAAAATAATGCTGCTGCATCGTGACCCCCTTTCATTATTATTGTGAGTCCGTTTTGCCTCAAAAAGACAAAGGAGAACGTATCCAGTTCTCCTTTCATGCAATTTAAGTCAGCGTCTTCCCTTAACTCTTCAGCTCAGGGCTTTTTTCTGAACTTTCAGCTTTTACCATGGGTTTGACCTTTTTTAGAACTTCAATGGTACTGTCTTTTGATCGCTTGAATGTACCAGTCAGATGCTCTTTATGTTTGGTCGA
The DNA here is from genome assembly GCF_013419975.1 of Acinetobacter sp. YH12041. Taxonomy (NCBI): domain Bacteria; kingdom Pseudomonadati; phylum Pseudomonadota; class Gammaproteobacteria; order Moraxellales; family Moraxellaceae; genus Acinetobacter; species Acinetobacter sp. YH12041. The sequence continues at coordinate 29,492 of NZ_VOZC01000003.1, forward strand.
GATCTGGCTGACATCTTCTTTCAGTTCCTTACCCATATTGGATAAGTCTTCAATGACTGCAGTAAATTCGGTTTTGATAAAGCTGGTTAATTCAGTCAGTTCTTTTTGCGAACCAAATAACTGCTCTTTCAAAGTATCGATCCGTTGCAACAGATCCTGTTTCAACTGACGTAACTGCTCCTGCACAGTATCACCCAGCTGTTTCGCTTCGACTTCAAGTTTCTCTTTGCTTTCTTCGATGGTTTCCACCACCTGTTCTTTGGCTTCAGCTGCTACTTTTTCAAGCTGTTCAGTCGTTTCTGAAACCACGGTATTGATCTTTTTCTTGGATTGGGAAGATTTCGCTGCTGTAGTCATGTGTCTTATTCCTATAGTTATATTACGACTCATCCATATTAGTAGTTTTGATAAAAATTAAGATTTGATTTGTTAGACAATTCTTAATTGCTTACATTTTTTTACGTTGTTCGTAAAACAGACTTTCAAGCAAAAAGCAAGCCATTTATCTCATACTTTTGCTGTAAAGCTATTGGACTTGGGGGGTGGTTCTGCGTATAATGCCGTGTTAAGTTCAAGCGAGCAGACATAGGAGGGTAGGTTTAAAAATTAACCTTCCTTTTTTTTCGTCTACTCGCTTTTTTACAGCCTAAATTTCAGGAGCTTTGGTTTGAGCACCCCAGCAATTTTAGCCCTTGCCGACGGAACTATCTTTAAAGGTACTTCAATTGGCGCATCGGGTTGTACGACTGGTGAAGTCGTTTTCAACACTGCCATGACTGGCTATCAAGAAATTTTGACTGATCCTAGTTATGCACAGCAGCTTGTAACGCTAACTTACCCACATATCGGTAACACAGGTTGCAACGAAGAAGACGCTGAATCAGGTCGTATTCATAAAGTATGGGCAAACGGTTTAATTATCCGTGACCTTCCTTTACTACATAGTAACTTCCGTGCGAATCAATCACTCGGTGATTATTTAAAACAGCACAATGTAGTTGCCATTGCTGACATCGACACGCGACGATTAACTCGAATTTTGCGTGATAAAGGTGCACAAAACGGTTGTATCCTTGCGGGTGAAAACATCACTGAAGAAGAAGCAGTCGAAAAAGCACGTGCATTCGGTGGTTTAAGTGGTTTAGACCTTGCGAAAGAATGCTGTGATCCGACCGGTTTCGAATGGACTGAAGGCTCATGGGCACTTGGCAAAGGCTTTACTCAACCTGAACTTAAATTCCATGTAGTTGCATACGACTACGGTGTCAAAACCAACATCTTGCGTATGCTCGCAGACCGCGGCTGTAAATTAACTGTGGTGCCTGCACAAACTCCTGCTGAAAAAGTACTTGCGTTAAATCCAGATGGCGTATTCCTGTCAAATGGTCCTGGCGATCCAGCTGCATGTGACTACGCAATTGAAGCTGTAAAAACAATTGTTGAAACAACTGAAATTCCAGTATTTGGTATCTGCTTAGGTCACCAGATTCTTGCTCTTGCATCGGGTGCTAAAACGGTAAAAATGCCGCACGGTCACCATGGCGCTAACCATCCTGTACAGAACATCGAAACTGGTACAGTGATGATTACTTCTCAAAACCACGGCTTCGCAGTGGATGAAAGCACCTTGCCTGCGGTATTGTGTGTGACTCATCGCTCACTGTTTGATGGTACGAACCAAGGTATTCATCGTACAGATAAACCTGCGTTCAGCTTCCAGGGTCACCCTGAAGCAAGCCCTGGTCCACATGACTGCGCACCATTGTTCGATCATTTCATCGAACTTATCGAAGCATCTAAGAAGTAATTAAGGAAGCATCATGGCTAAACGTACTGACATTAAAAGCATCTTGATCATTGGTGCTGGTCCGATCGTCATCGGTCAAGCATGTGAGTTTGACTACTCAGGTGCTCAAGCATGTAAAGCGCTTCGTGAAGAAGGCTACCGCGTTATTCTGGTGAACTCTAACCCAGCGACCATTATGACCGACCCTGCAATGGCAGATGCGACGTATATCGAACCGATTACCTGGCAGACTGTTGCAGCAATTATTGAAAAAGAACGTCCAGATGCTGTGCTTCCAACGATGGGTGGCCAGACTGCACTGAACTGTGCCCTTGCACTGGATGCCAACGGTATTCTTGAAAAATACAACGTTGAACTGATCGGCGCGACCAAAGAAGCGATCGAAAAAGCAGAAGACCGTAAGTTGTTTGACGAAGCAATGCGTAAAATTGGTCTGGAATGTCCAAAAGCGGCTATTGCTGAATCAATGGAAGAAGCACTTGAGATTCAAGCGCGCTTCGGTTTCCCTGTGATTATCCGTCCATCATTTACGATGGGTGGTTCAGGCGGTGGTATTGCTTACAACCGTGAAGAATTCCTGGAAATCTGTGAACGCGGTTTCGACCTCTCTCCTACTCACCAATTATTGATCGATGAATCATTGATTGGCTGGAAAGAGTACGAGATGGAAGTTGTTCGTGACAAAAACGACAACTGTATCATTGTATGTGCGATCGAAAACTTTGACCCAATGGGCGTACACACCGGTGACTCGATCACTGTTGCGCCTGCACAAACACTGACTGATAAAGAATACCAGTTGATGCGTAATGCATCTTTAGCAGTTCTTCGTGAAATCGGTGTTGAAACGGGTGGTTCTAACGTTCAGTTCGGTATTAACCCGAAAGATGGTCGTATGGTAATCATCGAGATGAACCCGCGTGTATCGCGTTCATCTGCACTGGCATCTAAAGCGACTGGTTTCCCGATTGCGAAAATCGCAGCGAAACTGGCTGTTGGTTATACCCTTGATGAGCTGAAAAACGACATCACTGGCGGTACAACTCCAGCATCGTTCGAACCAGCAATTGACTACGTTGTTACCAAGATTCCACGTTTCAACTTCGAAAAATTCCCGCAAGCTGATGCAACACTGACTACACAGATGAAATCTGTAGGTGAAGTGATGGCGATCGGCCGTAACTTCCAGGAGTCTGTGAACAAAGCACTTCGCGGTCTTGAAGTTGGCGCAACTGGTTTTGATGAAAAAATCGAAGTGGGTACTGAAGGTGCGCGCGAGAAGATTCTTCAAGAACTTAAAGTTCCAGGTCCAGAACGTATCTGGTATGTGGCTGATGCATTCCGTCACGGTTTCACGCTTGATGAAGTATTTGCGGCAACCAATATTGACCGCTGGTTCCTGATCCAGATCGAAGACATCGTTAAAACTGAAGAACAAATCAAATCTTTAGGTTTTGGTGATCTTAACGCTGACAATATCCGTTCATTTAAACGTAAAGGTTTATCTGACCACCGTATTGCCAACCTGATGGGTATTTCACAAAAACAATTCCGTAAGCACCGTTGGAATCTGGGCGTAACTCCAGTCTACAAACGTGTGGATACATGTGCAGCAGAGTTTGAATCTGATACAGCGTACATGTACTCAACTTACGATGAAGAGTGTGAATCTAATCCGTCTAACCGTGACAAGATCATGGTGATTGGTGGTGGTCCTAACCGTATCGGTCAAGGTATCGAATTCGATTACTGCTGTGTACACGCTGCCCTGGCAATGCGTGATGACGGTTATGAAACCATCATGGTGAACTGTAACCCTGAAACAGTTTCTACCGACTATGACACTTCAGACCGTCTGTACTTCGAACCGATTACACTTGAAGACGTTCTTGAAATCGTACGTACTGAAAAGCCGAAAGGTATTATCGTGCAGTACGGCGGTCAGACTCCACTGAAACTGGCTCGTGCTTTGGAAGAAGCTGGTGCGCCAATTATCGGTACATCTCCAGATGCGATTGACCGTGCAGAAGACCGTGAACGTTTCCAACAAATGATTCAACGTCTGCAACTTCGTCAACCTAATAACAGCATCGTAAAATCTGCTGAAGAAGGTATGGCAGAAGCAGCTAAAGTGGGTTATCCACTGGTTGTACGTCCTTCATACGTACTCGGTGGTCGCGCGATGGAAATCGTGTATAACGACGAAGAATTAAAACGCTACTTACGTGATGCTGTACAAGCATCGAATGAAGCGCCTGTTCTTCTGGATCACTTCCTTGATGATGCGATTGAAGTTGACGTGGACTGCGTATCTGACGGTAAAGACGTGGTGATCGGCGGTATTATGCAGCACATTGAACAAGCCGGTATTCACTCTGGTGACTCTGCATGTTCGATTCCTCCATATTCATTGTCTGAAGACGTGCAAAACGAAATGCGTCGTCAAACCATCGCTATGGCTAAAGAGCTTGGCGTTGTAGGCTTGATGAACGTTCAGTTTGCAGTTAAAGGTGATGATGTTTACATTCTGGAAGTGAACCCTCGTGCTTCTCGTACGGTTCCGTTCGTTTCTAAATGTATCGGTGAATCTTTAGCAAAAGTAGCTGCACGTTGTATGGCTGGCCAATCTCTTGAGTCTCAAGGCTTTACCAAAGAGATTATCCCTGCTCACTTCTCTGTGAAAGAAGCAGTATTCCCATTCAACAAATTCCCTGGTGTTGACCCGATCCTTGGCCCTGAAATGAAATCAACAGGCGAAGTAATGGGCGTTGGTAAAACATTTGGTGAAGCGTTCTACAAAGCTGTTCTAGGCTCTAACGATCGTTTACCAGGTCTGCCAACTGAAGGCGAAGTGAAACATGCATTCATCTCTGTACGTGATTCTGATAAACCACGTGCGGTAGGTATTGCGAAGCAGCTTGCTGACTTCGGCTTCAAGATTCTTGCGACTGGCGGCACATACGATGTAATTAAAGCTGCAGGTATTGAATGTGAACGTGTAAATAAAGTAACCGAAGGCCGTCCAAACATTGTAGACCGCTTGAAAAATGGTGAAATTCACCTCATTATCAATACCACTGAAGGTAAACAAGCTCAGCAGGATTCATTCTCGATCCGTCGCTCTGCGCTTCAAGGTAAGGTATACCATACCACTACCCTGAATGGTGCTGATGCTGTATGCCAAGCTTTAGCAATTAAATTGCCAATGGATGTATATCGTTTGCAAGATTTAACAGTAGGTTAATTCGTTACTGAGAAGTCCCGTCACCTTCTCGGTGGCGGGCTTTTTTTCATTTATAGACTTTCATTTTTATTACTGAGGGACAACTATGCAACGTTATCCTATGACTCCCGAAGGCAAACTTGCCTTAGAGAAAGAATTACACCAACTGAAAACTGTGGATCGTCCACGTATTACTGCAGCGATTGCAGAGGCACGTGAGCATGGGGATTTAAAAGAAAACGCGGAATATCATGCTGCGCGTGAGCAGCAAGGTTTCTGTGAAGGCCGTATTCAGGACATCGAAGGTAAACTGGGCGCTTGCCAGGTGATTGATGTTAAAGAACTGGAGCAAAACGGTCGTGTAGTTTTTGGTGTCACTGTGACTATTGAGAATCTAGACACTGAAGAACGCAAAACTTACAAAATCGTAGGTGATGATGAAGCAGACTTTAAGATCAACAAGATCTCTGTGAACTCTCCGATCGCGCGTGGCCTGCTGGGTAAAAACGAAGGCGACGATGTGAAAATCGTGACACCACAAGGTGAAGTCGAATACGAAATTGTAAGCGTTGAATATATCTAATTTTTAACTAGATATTTTAGGCTGTAAGACCCCTCAGATGAGGGGTTTTTTATTGATTCTAGAAATTTCCATCGATTTTATTTTAAGAAGCCAGATGCCAATGCTTCAAAGGCCTGTAAAGCCTGAGGTAAGACCTGTGCAGGATCCTCACTAGAAGCGACCCATAGTGCTGCATTCATTGCTGCACCATTGAGCAAGACTGCCGCAGCAAGTGCATCGACTGGTTTTAATCTACCTTCAGCCAGTAACTGTTCTACACATTCACGTGTCGACTGCAGGCATTTATTTTGACTTGGCCAATGTGCGGGGTCCCCTAATACTGCCGGACCATCACGTAGCACAATCCGTTGAAACTCAGCATTTAATGCATGTTCGATATAGGTACGCCCTTCAAGCATTAATCCTTCCCACAGATCATCAGGCTGCTCCAGATGTTGCCCGGCATATTCAGCCATTTCTGAATCAATCTGATCGACCACGGCGGCAAACAAGCCTTTCTTATCTCCAAAATGATGGTATAGCGCACCCCGGGTCAGCCCCGCTTCTGCCGTGAGCTTATCCATGGAAGTGTCCGCATAACCGTATTCAGCAAATGTACGACGTGCGACTTCTATGAGTTTTTTGCGGGTTTCCGCCATTTTTTGTTCACGTACAGACATATGTTGTTTCCATCAGCATTGTGAAAAATTTTAATTGACATACGCATCGTATGTCAATTATGTTTACATACGATGCGTATGTGAAAATTTGAACTGCTTTCTAAAATACGTATAAATTAAATATTGAGCGAGGATTATCATGACTAGAACTGCAATATTTCCCCAAGATCGCCATGCTTTGTATGAACAGCATGGTTATTCTGCTGCCATCAAATCAGAAGATTTATTATTTGTTTCTGGTCAGGTTGGTAGTCGTGAAGATGGTAGTCCTGAACCTGACTTTGAGAAACAGGTAGAACAAGCCTTTGAAAACTTGGCTGCTACATTGGCAGCAGCTGGCTGTACTTTCAATGATATTGTCGATGTCACCACCTTTCACACCGATCCTGAACAGCAATTTGAGAGTATTATGAAAGTTAAAAACGAGATTTTTACGCAAAGGCCCTATCCGAATTGGACAGCTGTGGGGGTGACCTGGCTGGCAGGTTTTGACTTCGAAATCAAAGTCATTGCGCGTATTCCTCAATCCGCTAAGGCCATGTAAAACTTAACCCTGATCAGGCCAGTTATTGAATGGGATTGTTCTCCAGCTTAGAGACCAATTCGCTATAATGGCGTATTCCTTATTTTTGTATTTTGGTTATGGCTGAAAAACTGATTAATTCCCCTGTGAACCATTGGTGCGAGTTCGAATTCATCTCCAAAACCGTGAAGAATCCAAATATTCATATCAAGGGCAATTACAGCTATTACTCAGCTTATTGGGATCAAGGTTTCGAGCGTTGTGTGGTGCGTTATCTGCATGACAAACCAGCCACACCAGAGAAACCAATTGACCAGCTTTATATCGGCAATTTCGTCTGCTTTGGCGCAGAATGCGTAATTATGATGGGTGGCAATCAGTTGCATCGTACTGACTGGATTTCAGCATTTCCGTTCGATACACGCAGTTTTGTACCTGCTGGCGACACAGTCATTGGCGATGGTTGCTGGATTGGCTCGCGCGCCATGATTATGCAAGGTGTGACGCTAGGCGAAGGTGCTGTGGTGGCAACAGGTGCGGTTGTGACGAAAGATGTACCAACTTATGCAGTCGTTGGCGGTGTACCTGCGAAAATTATTAAGTATCGTTTCCCTGAGGAAGATATAAAAAAACTGCTGTCACTTAAGCTTTATGACTTAGATGAAAAGCAGTTTCTAAAAATGCGTGAACATTTGCAGACGGATGATGTGGTATCACTGATTAATTATTTCAAATCACTTAGCGATAAGGGGTAACGACCACCGTTCTCTTCCGTACCTTTTTCCTTGCCTTATCTGCAGGCCAATCGGTTTTAGTATAAGTTAGATCCCATTGATAGTAGGGTTTCCCAATATCCTGATAATTAATTGAGAGTACGGTGTAGTGTTCATCATGACAGTGTGAAGAGGATCTCTTATAGTCCTGCTCACCAAAGCACGCTTTAATTCGCTCATAAGAATAAAAAGGTATGTCTTCAAGAACCCGGTGTGCTTTTCCTTTAGGCAATAATTGAATAAATTGTGCAATCTGCTCGCTTCGACCTCCGCCTGCATAGCTTGTAGATGAACTAAACACTAAAGCAACCGCATAACTGTTCCGATTCAACGGATATAGGGCAGGATATATAAACTCTTCACTGATCTCATTCTCTTCAAGCGCATAAACCTGTTGATACCTGGTTAGATCCCAATAATCAACGATTTGATACTTTCCAAGATGTTTTGAAAGCTGAATCATTTGTAAATTTTCATTAATTAAATAATATTTTTCAGCTTCAGCAATTTTAACTACCCAAAGTTTTGCACCACTCTCATCACAACTAAGTTTTATTTTCTGACAAATTGATCGTATTTCTGCTTTGGAAATACTTTTTTCTTTAAAAGGAAGTGACTTAATTGAATCTGCAGCAAAAACAGGTAAAGCAATAAAGAAAATCAGAGTTGATAGCATTAAATTTTTAATCATCATACATATTCTTGTTATTTGTTTTATTTTAACTATTGTAAGGCTTTTTAGATTTTTAACCAATGAAGCCACAAAACATCAGCCATAAAAAAACCCACTCAATCGGAGTGGGTTTTTTCAGAATATGGTGGCTATGACGAGACTTGAACTTGTGACCCCCGCATTATGAGTGCGGTGCTCTAACCAACTGAGCTACATAGCCTTAAACTGTGCGCGCATTATGGGTTTTTCTGTTTAGAACGTCAAGCCCATATTGTGCTGATTGATCAAAATTTGGTGAAGTGAGCCGATAAGCCGGGTTCTGTCGAGAACGATCATTCCTCTAGGCGTACAATCACTCATACGCTCAAGCGACCTACCCGGATCCAGCATGGGCCATGCCTAAAGGATCCCTATTTGGTCTTGCTTCCGGTGGGGTTTACCATGCCATGAACTGTTACCAGTCATGCGGTGCGCTCTTACCGCACCCTTTCACCCTTACCTCCGATTCCGATTACTCAGAACCATAATGAAGGCGGTCTACTCTCTGCTGCACTTTCCGTCGGCTCACGCCGCCCAGGCGTTACCTGGCACCTTGCCCTATGAAGCCCGGACTTTCCTCCCCTGCTTCAATCACGGAGATCTCCACAGCAGCGATCGTCTGGCTCACTTCGAGCCGCATAGTACCAAATCTGGCGACTAATTGCTTGATGTTTTTTGAGCAGTCAGTTTTTCATACTTGGCCTGAAGCTCCTCACGCGTCTCGGCATGGTTCGGATCAAGCGGGATACAGTCCACAGGACAAAATAACTGGCATTGTGGTTTGTCGTGATGCCCGACGCACTCTGTACATAAGTCCGGGTTAATTTCATAGATGACGTCACCCATGAAAATTGCCTCATTCGGACAGACAGGTTCACAGACATCACAATTGATACATTCATCGGTGATATATAAAGACACTCTACCAACCTTGCTGAAGTTTACGCTCGAAGGCTTCAACCACGTTTGGCGGAACAAACTTGGTCACATCACCTCTTAAACGAGCAATTTCACGCACCAATGTGGATGAAATAAAAGAATATTGCTCTGAAGGAGTTAAAAACACCGCTTCAAAATGAGAATCCAGTTGACGGTTCATGTTGGCCAGCTGGAATTCATACTCAAAATCGGACACTGCACGTAAACCACGCAATACCGCTGTGGCATCCTGCTCGCGGAAGAAGTTCACCAGCAGGCCATCAAATCCTACAAATTCAACATTGTTCAAATGGCTTAATGACGTTTGGGCCAGTTCAACTCGTTCTTCCAGACTAAATACCGGGTTTTTGTGATGTCCGATGGCAATTGCAACTACAACTTCATCAAACATCTTTGCTGCGCGGGTCACCAAATCAATATGGCCATTGGTGATCGGATCAAAAGTTCCCGGATAAATTACACGAGTTTTAGTCATCCATTTGTACTCTGTTTATTGTGTAAGTTTCCATTTTAACAAAATCTTCATTTTTTAGTGAAGAAACTCCATCAATTTAAACACTTCAACTCAATAAAAGTTACGGTACAATAGCTACAACTTTGGAAGTGTCTGATTATGGCGAAAGCAACTGTAGTTAAAAAAAATAACGGCGGAACGATTGCTCTGAACAAACGTGCCCGTCACGATTATTTTATTGAAGAAAAATTTGAAGCTGGACTTTCCTTGCAAGGCTGGGAAGTAAAATCCCTGCGTGCCGGTCGTATGAGTATTGTGGAGAGCTATATCACCTTTAAAAATGGTGAAGCCTTCCTGTTCGGCGCACAGATTCAGCCTTTACTGAGTGCATCTACCCATGTTGTCCCTGAAGCGACGCGTACCCGTAAACTGCTGCTGAAACGCCGTGAAATTGAAAAACTCATGGGCGCGATCAACCAGAAAGGTTATTCCTGTGTACCACTGGCCTGTTACTGGAAAGGCCCACATGCCAAGCTGGAAATTGCGTTGGTAAAAGGTAAACAGTTACATGATAAACGTGCATCTGAAAAAGACCGTGACTGGCAACGTGATAAAGCGCGTATTTTCCATAAATAATGCCAGCAATAAAAAAACCTCCAATTGATGGAGGTTTTTTTTATGGATCGAATTAGGCTTTCAGATTCAGACGGGCCAGTGTCAAGGCAATATATTCACCAAACCAGATCGCGGTTTGTAAATCCCCTTCCGGTGGTGTCACTTCAACAGGCGCATTATCAGATTGGGTCATGAGACCCAGAAAGCTCGACATACGATTCAGATCGGTAGTGGCACGACCTGTCGGCATTAACGGTAGACCTGACCACAACATGCCATGTTGCATCGCAAACAGATTAATCTGCTGCAAGACAGCCAGCTTGTCCCCACTTAAGCCACCACCATTGGTAAAGGCTGCTGCCAGCTTGCCTTGCCAGCTACGTGCCAGCCAGCGCTTGGACGACTGCTCCATAAACAACTTCATGGCAGAGGTTAGACTACCCATATAGGTCGGACAGCCAAATACAATCGCATCGGCAGCGTCCAGCACCTCCCAATCCACCTGTTCCACATTCATCATATGCACCTGGACACCAGTTTTTTGTGCGCCTTCGGCAATGAAGTTTGCCACTTTAGCCGTGTGTCCATAAGGACTGTGATAAACAATCGCAACAGATTGGGAAGATAGGGACATAACAATCAAAAACCAAGAATTTCAATCAAGTTTAACATTTTCATGCCATAAACACGAATGTTGCCATGCGTCCGGTTTTGGCTTCACGGCGATAGGAAAAGTATTCATCCGCCTGACGATATGAACACTGATCGCCACCTAAAACAGTCTCAACACCCTGCTGCTGTAAGATGTAACGCGCAATTGCATACAGATCCGCATAGTATTTCCCGGCCTGTTCCCCTGCCTGAAATGCACTGTCCAGTTCAGGATATTTAGAACAGAAAGCTTCTTTTACTTCTGCGCCAATTTCAAAACACGGCTGGCTGATCGCTGCACCAAGCCACGCCCAGGTTGGCTGGGTCTGCATCGCGGCAATGGTATTTTCAACGATACCGCCTGCCAGCCCACGCCAGCCAGCATGCAGATTGGCCACTTCAGTACCTTCAGCATTACCCAGCACTACCGGCAAGCAGTCTGCCGTCATCATCATTAAGGCATGAGCTTTGCGCTGTGTCACCAGACCATCACCGACCAATGCCTTAAAAGGCATCTGCTCATTGATAGTATGACAAATGGTGCTATGCGTCTGTGTCATCCAGGTAATTTTGTCCACGCCAAAAGGCTGGAAATCTTTCAACAGCTGAATGCGATGCTTCTGTACACGCGCAGCATCATCATTGACATGCAAAGCCAGGTTAAAGCCCGCTAGCTCTGGCTGGGCTGATGGCTGTACCTGTTCATGATAAACACGGGTCTGACCTACATAAACACCTTGAGGCAAACCTTGTACAAATTGCATGTCGCTTCCCTTTTTTTAATGACTGCTAATAGAATGAAAAATTAATAGGCCTTGTTTTCGCTACGCAGCACTTCAACCAGATTGGCGAAGTCTTCTGGCCACGGCGCATTAAAGGTCATTTCTTCTTTGGTACGTGGATGTTTCAGGCCTAGAGTCGCTGCATGCAATGCCTGACGTTTAAAACCACGCAAGGTGTCATCTAGCAATTGCGAAGCACCGGCTGGCATACGCACACGTGGCATATAGACCTGATCACCCACCAGACCATAGCCCAGGTAACTAAAATGCACACGAATCTGGTGCGTACGGCCGGTTTCCAGACGTGCCTGAATACGGGTGAAATGCTGGAAGCGCTCTTTCACATTGTAATGCGTCACCGCTTCCTTACCGCCTGGCAGGACTGCCATTTTCACACGATCAACCGGATGGCGTTTAATCGGTTCATCAATGGTACCGCCGGCAATGATGTTGCCATACACAATCAGGTCATACACACGGTAGACGGTCTTTTTCTCAAGCTGCTTGCTAAGCGCAAACTGTGCTTCCAGATTTTTAGCAACAACCAATAGACCACTGGTGTCTTTATCAATCCGGTGTACTAAACCTGCACGCGCCAGTTCAGAAGATTTCGGATAGTGATGCAGCAAAGCATTGACCAGTGTACCAGTCATATTGCCTGCACCCGGATGCACCACCATGCCCACTGGTTTGTTAATGACAATGATGTCATCATCTTCATAGACGATATCCAGTGGAATATCTTCAGGCAGACTACGGGTTTGTGCCTCCAGTTCAACGTTTAAAGTCAGGGTTTCAAAACCGTCACTTTTAAATTTTGGCTTAACTGGTTGACCATTCACTAATAAATTGCCGTCTTTGATCCATTGTTTGAGCTTTTCTCGAGAAAAATCGCTCCAGACCATGGCCGCAATCTGGTCGATACGTTGCCCGATATAACTTTCATCCAATTGAAATTGCAACGATAAACGTGTTGCAGTTGCGTCTGAAGTATGGTTATCTGCATCCTCAGAATCTTCAAGTAAATTGAAATCAGTATCAGGGATATTAGAATTGGAAGATTGTGCTTGACTCATTTGCTCATTCAGACAAAAGTGGTTTAATAGTGCAATTGTAGCTCATTGCCCGTATTAACAGAGGAATTTTTATGTCGCTACCACATTATAAAATGACAATGCTTGCTATGACGTTAGGCATTGCATCGGCAATGGTAGGCTGTAGCAGTAATCCAAAAAAAGAAGTCGTGGACAAAGGTCCAGAATCTAGCGAACAGGTTTATATCCAGAAAGCACAGAACGCGCTAGATCGCAAACAATATACTGATGCAGCAAAACAGCTCGAAGCACTGGAAACCTATTACCCAACCAGCCAGTATGCACCGCAGGCGCAACTGGAACTGCTGTATGTCAAATTCCAGCAAAAAGATTATGAAGGTGCTGTTGCACTGGCAGAACGCTTTATCCGTCTGAATCCGCAACATCCAAATGTCGACTATGCTTACTATGTCCGTGGCGTAGCGAATATGGAGCAGAACTATAATGGCCTGCTACGTTATACCTCACTAAAACAGTCACACCGTGATGTGAGCTACCTGAAAGTAGCTTACCAGAATTTTGTCGATTTCATTCGCCGCTATCCATCAAGCACCTATGCAGTAGACGCTGCACAACGTATGAAGTTTATCGGTCAGGAACTGGCAGAAAGCGAAATGAATGCGGCCCGTTTCAATATCAAGCGTAAAGCATATCTGGCTGCTGTTGAACGTGGTTTATGGGTAATTGAACACTATCCACAAACGCCACAGATTCCAGAAGCGCTGGCAACCGTTGCTTACGGCTATGACAAACTAGGTGATAAAGCCACAGCACAGCAATATATCGAAGTACTGAAACTGAACTATCCAGGTCTGGTGAATGCTGATGGTACTGTGAACCTGCGTGCAGCACGTAGTGAAGGCAGTTTCTTCAACCGTGCGACTTTGGGTATTTTCGGTAAAGAAGCCAAAACCGTGACCGATACGTCTAGCCAATCATCTGAAGACCAGTCAGAAAAACGCAGTCTGACCAATCGCATGACGTTTGGTTTACTCGATCGTCCTAAAACTAATGAAACTGAGCTACCTGAACCGATTGCTGAATAAGCCGACTCTCGAAGGTGCAATTTCCTCAAGGGCAAGTTATCATACTTGCCCTTTTGCATTTTCTGAGCAATGCTTGAACAAATTGTGCAAACAGGTTATACCAATTAATTCATTTATAGCGTTGGATGAATCATCCTACTCTTAATTTTCAATGATTTAACACCTAAATAACGCAGCACGAGAAGCTTAGCAAACCATGGCCATTCCTCAGCATACGATTGATCAGATTCTCGATCGCACCGATATTGTCGATGTGATTGGTCAATACGTGAAACTAAAAAAAACTGGCCGTACTTATTCGGGCTGTTGCCCTTTCCATCAGGAAAAATCGCCTTCTTTTCACGTCTACCGTGACAAGCAGTATTTCCACTGCTTTGGCTGTCAGGCTAATGGTAATGCCATTCGCTTTTTAATGGATATTGGCAGCCGCAATTTCATTGAAGTGATGAAAGATCTGTCCAGCCAGACCGGAATTGAACTGCCTAAAGACAATAAAGATTCCAACCGCTTAAAATACAAACGCGAAGCTAAACCAAAACCGGTTGCAGCATCACCAGCAAAAACTGCGGATACATCTACAAATCCGACGCCTGAACAGTCTGCTTATTTTGATCCATTTGCTGAAATTCAGACACCTGAAGCTGAATTTTATACAGATGACCCTTTTGCTGCTTTTGAGCAGATGCCTGCAGCAGAAGCACAAGCAGATGGCAACTTATACGACTTGCTGGAAAATATCGCGCAGTTTTATGAGCGTCAACTACCCAACAGTCCAAGTGCCCAGCAATATTTTAAACAGCGTGGTCTGACCGCAGAAACGATTGCCTACTGGCGACTCGGTTATGCACCGGAAGACTGGCAGCATCTGGAAAAAGCCTTCCCGCAGGATATTGAAGGTCTCAAACTTTTAGGTCTGATTCGTACTAGCGATAGTGGTCGGGATTTTGACCTGCTCCGTGACCGTGTCATTTTCCCGATTCGTGATAGTAAAGGCCGTGTGGTCGGTTTTGGTGGTCGTGCACTGAATGACGAAATCAAACCGAAATACATCAACTCGCCCGATTCAGAAGTTTTCCATAAAAACCAGTTATTGTATGGGCTGTATGAAGGTCGCAAGCAGAAAGCTCAAGACTGGCTGATGGTGGAAGGCTATATGGATGTCATTGCCTTGCAGCAATATGGCATTCATGGTGCAGTAGCTACTTTGGGAACGGCCAGTAATACTGATCACCTAAATATTCTGTTCAAGCAGAATAACCGGATTACCATTGCCTTTGATGGTGATGCGGCTGGACAAAAAGCGGCACGCCGTACTCTGGAAATTGCTCTACCCTTACTGAACGATGGGCGTGAGCTCAAATTCTTTGTCCTGCCGAATGACCATGACCCAGACTCCCTGATTCGTCGTGAAGGCATTGAAAATTTCCGCCGTCTGCTGGATCAGGCACCGTTGCTCTCTGACTTTGTCTTTGCTCATCTCACCCAGAATCACGACATTGCAACGCCTGAAGGTAAAAGTCAGGTGATGGGAGAGCTACGTCAGCTAACCGAATTATTGCCCAAAGCTGGCTCATTCCGTTATCTGCTACAGCAGTTCTTTCGGGAAAAACTCGGTTTTAGCCGCAAATGGCAACCCAAAGTCAATAATGACGCCTCTCTAAGCTTTAGCACCAAAATTGATGCCGAAGAGTATGTCATTGCGATTCTGTTGAATCATCCATATCTGTATATTCATTTTGAACCATTACGCGCACTGGTCAGTGAAGATCAATTGCTATTCAAGATCCTGAATATATTTAATGTGATTTTTGATGAATTGCCGGATGATCCGGAATTGTCGACCTATTATGTACTCGGTGCCTGTGCTGCACATCATCATGAGTTACAGCATATCCTGCAACATGCCAATGTCAGTGATTACACCTCTTCTCCTGAGCAGGCAGACAAACTGGCGGCAGACTTCTCGATCAAGCTGCAATATCAGTGTCTACAACACAAATTAAAATCGAAAAAGTTTAGTAGCATCGCGGAGATGAAAAATCTCAAGATGCGGATTTATGAAATTGATAAAAAACGTTCCATGACCTTACTCGAAGATTAAAAATCATGAAAATAAAAAAGGCGTTTATTTTAAACGCCTTTTAAATATCGGAAAGTTATCCCGACATCATCTTAATGTTTAACCTTACGGCGATGCTGAACCACGTCCTGCAAACTGTTCTGTAGCATTTCAAAATAGCTTGGATCTTCAGCTTTGGCAGCTTCACGCAGCATGATTGAGGTCGGATGCAGAAGTTTTTGGGTCAAACGATGCGAAAATTCGGCCAATACTGTTTCAGCACTTTCACCTTTGGCAATACGTTGCATAGCAGTTGCCAGTTCTTCCTGACGTAAGCTTTCCCCATAATCCCGGTAAGCATGAATCGTACTACCCGCCTCACTCACCTTCTGCTGGGTGATCAACTCAGTCGCCAGTTGATTGACCATCACTTCCGCTTCGACCGCTGCCTGACGACGCTGCGCCAGGTTTTCATCAATCACGCTTTGCAGATCGTCCACGCCATAGAGATAAACTCCATCCAGCTTTTCAACTTTTGGATCAATATCACGCGGTACAGCCAGATCGACCAACAGCATTTGCTGGTAACGGCGCTTCTTTAAAGCAGCTTTGACATCCGGATAGTGAATGACTTGATGCAAACTACCGGTACAACTGGAAATCACATCTGCACGATGCAAGTTTGCTGCCAACTGATCAAAATCAATAATCTCGACTTCTGCACGGTGGGCAATTTCCTGCGCCAGATTCTCTGCACGAGCACGAGTCCGGTTACAGATAATGATTTTTCTGACGCCCATTTCTGCCAGATGTTTGGCCACCAGACTGTTCATTTCCCCGGCTGCCACGACCATTACAGTTAACTGCTCAGGCCGGCTAAATACTTGCAATGCTAATTGTGCAACTGCATAGCCCATCGATACTGCATGACTGCCGACTGCTGTTTCCGAGCGCACACGCTTGGCCGCATAAAAGGCATATTCAAAGATACGATTCAGGTTTTGCGAAACGGTTTTAGATTCTTTGGCAAGAGAGAGTGCAGTTTTGACCTGTCCCAGAATCTGCGGTTCACCAAGCATCAGGGAATCGAGACCACTGGCGACACGCATCAGATGAGTGACGGCTTGCGCATTCTCATAGCGATAAACATGATTCTGTAATTGCTTGGGATCAATACCATTGGTCTGGGCGAGCCAGTTTAGCACCATGTCGACATTGTCCGACATCGCGTAAACTTCGGTCCGGTTACATGTAGACACCACCACCATATCATTCAGTACAGGGTGCTGGCTTTGCTCGGCAAGTAAAATGCTTAACTTTTCAGGGTTAAAAGCAATCTTTTCGCGCAGCTCTACAGAGGCAGTTTGATGGTTGACACCCAATGCAAAGAAAGACATATCAGGTCATCATTTCACTAAATTTATGCTATTGTGCAACATCGGTGTCATAAAAAGCATTACTTGGATAAAGAAAAATTGCGTCTAACAACTAGCCGTATAAACGGCCCTACCATTAAGCAATATTCTACCACATTCTTGCTGGTGGTTAGCATGGCTTCAACTGCTCATCTTTATGCAGCAGAAGCAGTTTACCATGCAAATCAAAATTATGATGCGATAAAACAAAGTATGATAGCCGAGTTCGCACTCGCCTATCGCGATATTCCAAACGCTTTACACAACTATACTGTGCTGGCCATTAAAAGCAATTCCACCGCGGTTAAACAGCGCGCACTCAATATCGCCCTCGAACATGAAGACCTGAATGCAGCGCTGGATATTTCTACCCACTGGGTCGTTCAAGAACCACAGGATGTGCCGGCATTATTCTATCTGGCGCATATTGCCTTAAAAGCGCATGAGTACGAACTGGCGGCAGAAACGCTGGAAAAGATCCTGAAAATTGATGATAACGCCGATCTGGAAGAAATTCTGGCCGGGATTGCCCCGGATGAGCCGGATGACCGTGAATATTTAATTCAGGCTCTAAGTACTAGCAAAGCCAAAGACAATCCTTCGATTCTGGTTTTGGTCGCCGGTCTGGAGGCACAAAAAGGTCAGTTAGAGCAGGCTCTCAACACTATTAATCGCGCCTTAAAAAAACGTCCAAAGTCGACTGGTTATATCCTGATGAAAGCCAATCTGTTGGCGGCATTGGGTGATGATGCGGAAACGCTGAAATGGTACGAGAAAGCCAGTCGCAAACATCGCAATAACATGGATATACGTCTGGCTGAGGTTAAATACCTGATCAAGCTAAATGAAGCTGAAAAGGCCTTACAGAAACTAGAAGCGATCCTGAAAAAATCACCACAACACGAAGAAGCACTGTTTATTGCCGGTCTGACCAGTATTGACCTGGAGCAATATGAACGAGCTGAAAAATACCTGGTTGAGCTCCGTTATTCGACTCAGTACCAGAATGAAGCCTATTACTATCTGGCGGTCAATGCAGAACGCAAACAGCATTATGAAACCGCCAAGGCGTATTACCGCCTGGTGGATGGCAGCCTGTATACGGTCTCACGACGCAATATCATTGCGATCTTTGCCGAGCAGGATAAATTGCATGATGCGCTGCGCTTTCTGACTCAGGAACGGGTCAATTATCCGCAACATGCCAGTTTCCTGTATCTGGCTCAAGCAGATATTTTGAAACGCATGAATAATAAGAACGCAGCGATCCGAATTCTGGAAGAAGCCAGCAAAAACCTGCCGGATGATCCGGAACTGGTCTATGCTCAAGTCTTGTTGTTAGATCCGCATGAAGATCGTGATCAACTGGATCAGTTGTTAAAAACCCTGCTTAAAATCGAACCGAATAGTCCAACCTATCTGAATGCTTATGCCTATACGCTGGCCCGTCAAAATCGCCGTCTGGATGAAGCACGGCGCTATGCTGAACAGGCACTGGAATACGCACCAGAACAGGCTTCTATTCTGGATACCTATGGCTATATCTGTTATTTGCAGAATGACTTTGCTACGGCTGCCCAAGTCTTGCTTAAAGCCTATGAACTGAATCCAAGTGCGAAAATTGGCGTCCGTTATGCACGTTCGCTTTATATGAAAGGTGATCTACAACAATTCCATCAAGTGTTACAACAATTACAACAAAACCATCCAAATGACCCAGAATTAAACCAACTTAATTCGCTATTGTTAGCACCACAATCCTGAACGAGTCCATTCTTTTATGCGCAACATAAGTACTTTAGGCTGCTGTTTCCTTGCTTCTACTGCCCTATTCATGAGTGGTTGTCAGCAGATGGTGCAGCAAAAAGCGCCTGTCACGCCATCGGTACAGGCTGAAAACCAGTTCCAGCTGCAAGGTAAAATCGGGGTACGTACACCTCAGCAAAGCGGCAGTGCCTTTTTTACCTGGGTTCAGCAGCAAGAAGAATTTGATATTGAACTAACTGGTATCTTAGGTGCCGGAAAAACCCAGATTTCAGGTACTCCTGGCCAAGTGACTTTGAATAGTGCCAAAACCGGCCTGATCAAGGCAGCAACGGCAGAAGAACTATTGCAACGTGCAACCGGCTGGCAAGCCCCGATTAGTCATTTAGTTGATTGGGTACAGGCACGTCCCGCGACTCAATCTGCCCAGATCCAGAAAGACAGCTCACAGCGTATCAGCCAGATTATTGAACAAGGCTGGACGGTAGATCTGAGTTATAACCAGCAGGCAACTGTTCCAAACCGCTTGATTTTAAAGCAGTCACTTGAGAATGGGGGTGAAAACCGTATTACAATGGTGATTCAAAACCGTTAACTGGTCTGACGCAAGCTTATGATGATTCGTGTTCCCGCACCTGCAAAACTGAATTTGTTTCTCCATATCACCGGTCGCCGTCCGGATGGTTATCACGAGCTGCAAAGTATCTTTCAGTTGATAGATTTGTGTGACTGGCTAGAGTTTGAGCAAACAGATGATCAGCAGATTCAGATTGAAGGTCTAGCCTCAGTCGATTTGGAACAGAATCTCATCTATCGTGCAGCGCAGATTTTGCAGCCTTATGCCAAAACGCCTTCTGGTCTGATCATTCGACTAGAGAAGAATATTCCCATGGGTGCAGGTCTTGGTGGTGGCTCATCCAATGCAGCAACGACCTTGATTGTGCTGAATCAGTTATGGCATTGTGGCTTAAATTCTGAGCAACTGGCAGAGCTCGGCGTCAAGCTGGGCGCGGATGTGCCTATTTTTGTTCATGGTCGCAATGCTTGGGCTGAAGGTATTGGTGAACACTTAACATTCATAGACTTAGATCAAAAACAGTTCATTGTGTTAAAACCTGACTGTTTTATCAGCACTCAACAGCTTTTTTCACAAAAAACGTTGACAAGAGACACGAAGCCCTCTAAATTTTGCGCCTATCAGATAAAGCCATCTGATTTCGGAAATAACTTTGAGCCAGTGGCAAGAAGCCTATATCCAGAAGTCGATGAGGCAATGCAATATCTCGATCAATTCGGTGTTGCAAAGCTTACAGGTACAGGTGCTTGTGTTTTTATCGAAGTAACTGATGATATGAATGTGACCGACATTCTTGAGAATGCACCATGTAAATCTTACTTGGTGAACAGTCTACAAGAATCGCCATTACATCATTTCAAGGTTCAATAGGGGTATCGCCAAGTGGTAAGGCACCGGGTTTTGATCTCGGCATCCGTTGGTTCGAATCCAGCTACCCCTGCCATTATTCACCTGTAGATGTACTGTATTAGGGGTATCGCCAAGTGGTAAGGCACCGGGTTTTGATCCCGGCATCCGTTGGTTCGAATCCAGCTACCCCTGCCATCTTACAGTTCATCAAATCTAGGGGCGTCGCCAAGTGGTAAGGCACCGGGTTTTGATCTCGGCATCCGTTGGTTCGAATCCAGCCGCCCCTGCCATTTTCTCGAAAAAAGACAGAACATCATTTGCTGTAAGACTGTTAATTTACCTTGACACAATACCGCAAAAATATTAAAGTTCTGCCGCATTAGGGGTATCGCCAAGTGGTAAGGCACCGGGTTTTGATCCCGGCATTCGTTGGTTCGAATCCAGCTACCCCTGCCATCTACTTCCATACATACCAACCGCCAAGGGTGCTTCATGCCCAATCTTGTCGTTTTTAGTGGAACCGCGCATCCACAATTCGCTCAAAAAGTCGTAAGTCACTTACATATTCCTCTAGGCGCTGCCTCTGTAGGCCAGTTCTCTGATGGCGAAATCGCTGTTGAGATCACTGAAAATGTTCGTGGTAAAGACGTATTCATCGTACAACCTACTTGTGCACCGACCAACGATAACCTGATGGAAATCCTGGTTATGGCTGACGCGTTACGCCGTGCAAGTGCTGGTCGTATTACTGCCGTGATTCCTTACTTCGGTTATGCCCGTCAAGACCGTCGTCCCCGTTCAAGCCGTGTGCCGATTACTGCAAAAGTTGTTGCAGATATGCTGACCACTGTAGGTATTGACCGTGTGGTGATGATTGACCTTCACGCTGACCAGATCCAAGGTTTCTTCGATATTCCTGTAGACAACATCTACGGTACGCCAGCCCTGCTTGCTGACTTACGCCAACAACAGCATCATAACCTGATGGTTGTTTCTCCTGACGTAGGTGGTGTAGTTCGTGCTCGTGCTGTTGCGAAACAGATGGGTGATATCGACCTGGCGATCATCGATAAACGTCGTCAAAAAGCGAATGAATCACAAGTGATGCATTTGATTGGTGATGTGAAAGATCGTGACTGTGTGATCGTTGATGACATGGTGGATACTGCTGGTACGCTTTGTAAAGCTGCTGATGCGTTGAAAACTTTCGGTGCCCGCAAAGTAGTTGCTTACGCGACTCACCCAGTATTATCTGGTAAGGCACTTGAAAATCTGAAAAATTCTGTGATCGATGAGTTGGTAGTTACTGACACCATCCCTCTTTCAGAAGAAGCTTTAGCTCTTGGCAAGATTCGCCAGGTTTCAGTTGCAAGCATGGTTGCTGAAACAATTCGTCGTATCAACAACGAAGAATCTATTAGCGCAATGTTCGATTCTTATCTATAATAGTGCGCTGAATTTCCAAAGCCCTGCCATTTGGCGGGGCTTTCTATCACCGGATCGGTCGCAGGTCCGGTTCATTTAAAACTTAAATAGGATGTCTATCATGGCAAACTTCGTATTAAACGCAGAAGCACGTGAAGTAGCACAACAAGGGAAAGGTTCGAGCCGCCGCCTTCGTCATGCTGCTAAAGTTCCAGCGATCATCTATGGTGGCGAAGCTGCTCCTGTAGCTGTTTCTCTTGAACTTCGTCAGCTTGTTAAATTCTTAGAAAGCAACTCATTCTTCGAAGAAGTGATCGAAATTGATGTAAACGGTAAAGTTGAAAGCGTTAAAATCCAAGCGTTACAACGTCACCCAGCTAAAAACACTCCAATGCACGCTGACTTTAAACGCGCATAAGTGTTAATGGTGTAGATTAGTGTCAAATATTTCACTGATTGTTGGTTTGGGCAACCCAGGTTCTGAGTATGCTCAAACCCGCCATAATGCAGGCTTCTGGTTTGTAGAACGCCTTGCAGATCAATATGGCATTAACCTTAAAAAAGACCCTAAATTCAATGGATTCAGCGGTCGTGGCAATATCGAAGGTCAAGACGTCCGTCTCCTTCTACCTACAACATTCATGAACCTTTCCGGTAAAAGTGTTGTTCCTTTCGCCAAATTCTACAATATCGCACCCGAATCAATCCTGATTGCCCATGATGAACTGGATATGAATCCAGGCATTATTCGCCTGAAAACTGGCGGTGGTCATGGTGGACATAACGGTTTACGCGATATCGTGCCGCATATCGGTCCGAACTTTCATCGTCTACGCATTGGTATTGGTCACCCAGGTTCTAAAGACCGTGTTTCTGGTCATGTCCTGAGTAAAGCACCAAGCAGTGAACAAGAGTTAATGGACGATGCAATTGCCCATGCACTTGCTCGCGCCAAAATGCTGGTGAACGGTGAAGTACAACAGGCAATGAATCAAATCAATGCTTATAAACCGAACTAAACATTCATAAATTGCTGGACAATTCCGCTTGCCTTGCTGGCCATTTAGGCGCAAAATGCGCAAGCCTACCCACTTATCCAGTGTCGTAGAAATTGATTCAACCATAAGATCAAAGTCTTAGGTCAACTAAGGGGACGCTAGCCATGCTATCTCGTTTATTAAAATGCAAAATTCATCGCGCTTTTGTTACACATGCAGAATTACACTATGAAGGTTCATGTGCAATTGATGGCGTTTTGATGGATCTAGCTGGCATTCGTGAATACGAAGAAATTCATGTTTGGAACGTGACCAATGGTAAGCGTTTTACTACTTATGCCATTCGTGGTGAAGATAATTCAGGGATTATTTCTGTGAATGGTGGTGCTGCGCACCAGGCTGATGTTGGTGATATTGTGATTATCGCAACATTTGGTGATTTCACTGAAGCCGAAGCCAATGCTCATAAACCACGTCTGGTTTATGCCAACCCGGATAACACTGTGAATCACACTGCAAATTGCATTCCGGTACAGGTTGCCTAAGCTGGTTCAACAAGATTCTCAAAAGCTCGCTTCTCGCGGGCTTTTTTATGGGCTGATTAAAATAAAACTAACGCCCCTGCCACCAGCTTTTTCGGTTCTCACAGTTTAAGGACTTAAGATTTTGATCTACCAGGTCAGCCAACAAAGTTTCTCCATTTTCTTTTAGCTTTAATTCGGCGAATTTAGCATTACGATAACAAGGCTCAAGTCCCTCAGCGAACATAAAACTGTTGGCAGCCGGATATAAGCCTTCAAAGGTATTCCGTGGATTTTTCAGGATTAGTCGCGCTGAGCGTGGCTGATCCAGCGCACTTCGATTAAAACTGGTTTTGACAACTCTTCTTTGCTCATCAAGCTGTACATAGCTTAGTACACGGGACTGGTTTTCAAAATCTTGAATACTGATTTTAGGTTCTGATTGTTCTGATCTATTCTCCGCTGCTAGTGCACTAAAATGCAGATCATAATTCAGCGCCATATAATCGCCTTGCAGAATTGATCGCGGATCTACTGGTGCCAGCTCCACATAAATACTTTGGCTATCTCGAAGATGCCATTCATGTTGCGCAATCAATCCACAAAATAAGGCAATACTGAAAATAGCCAGATGCAAAGGAAGAAGCTTTTTCATCTTGCCTCTCCTTGCTCATGTTGTAGTTTTGACCCCTTTAAAATATAGGCCAGCAACAAGACCAGTATCCCTGAAGCAAAGATACTGATGCTTTTTAATAGGAAGCTTAAGCCCAGATTGTAATACAGCATCCATAGCCAGAAGATCAGCAATAAAATAGTAAGTGCCTGTATAAGTCGTTGCTGATAGACCACTGCCCACGCCATAAGCAGCATAATAATAAAAATCTCAAAATAGCCCAACAGAATGAGTAAGATGCCAAATACAGGAATCAGCCAGAGCAATTTTTCAGAAAATTGCTGCCAGTTTTGCCAGATGAAACCAAGCAACAATAAGCTCGGAAGAACATAAAACAGCAGAACGTGATCAAGGCTGATCTGCCCGATGCCCTGCCAGTGCTCTAATCCAGTCACAGATTGAACCACGGCTGAACCTGTCAGCATAGCAATGATCCAGAGCAGAATACTTTTCTGATAAATTGAGGACTGCCAATATCTAGCGGTTAGAATTAGCCCGATAAAAATGACATAGTTCAAGCTTAGGGCAAGCGTGATTACGATATCATCATGTTTAAAGGAATTTTCTAAGGCGAGAACGACTATTGCTAAAGCATGTGTAATCAGCAGCTGTAAGGTCAGAATAAACCAGTGCATCCGTTTGATCACAGTCAGAGCCAGCATCATTAATTGCAACAGCCACACTATAAACAGACTATCGGTGAGCAGTTCCGTATGAATTAATACTGCAGCTTGCCCGCAAACCCAAAGACAATAGGCAAACTGACGTAGAAATATGGAATTCTTTTGACTTAATAATTTCCAAGCGATGCCAATAAAAATGAGACCTAAAACAATTGAAACCGCTTTCCAATAGGTCAGCAACAAGACTGCCAGAATAATCCCAGCTATCCAGGCACCAAGTGCCAAAGGAATGACGGAGAATTTGGTTTGTGGAAAAATTTTCTTTAGTGCAAAACTGATCATCGCAAACCAGCCAAAGATCAGCATTGCCAAGATAAATAAGCCCGCTGCTGAATTGGTAAGCTGATCGTCCACCAGTTCAAACAGCCATAGGCTCAAACTGGCAGCCAAGCCTGCAATCAGTAAAATGGTTTCTAGTGCCTGATGCTTACGATAAAAATAAAATGCAGCCCCTGCTGGTAGAACAACTGAAGAAGCCAGATAGATCAGCTGAAAATGATGGGTAAACTGCATCATACTGCTGATCGAAATCATGATAATGAATGCAATAAACAGATATCGCAGTAACGAATAATAACGTATGGCAAAGGCAAAGCTGATGGCTGTCAGTAGGTTCAAAGTCAATAAATACAACCCTTCTGCCCGTATCATCCAGAAACTTTGCTTAAAGTAAAAATACAATGCAAGCTGACTGACCACACAAAGCATGGCAAAAACCCCGATATTTGGTCGATATAGCCACGGCAACAGCAATACGGCCCAGAGCAGAAATAACTGATAACTATCCGCACCAGTCTGATAGATCTGCCCAATCACCACCAGACTTAAGCCCAGCATCAGGCCAGATACAGTATCCAGACTCTGTCTGATCCATTCCCGCTGATTAAAGTAAATGCTGGCTATTGCACTACAGAGTAAAACCAGCATTGGAATTGCTAACTGTACCTGATTCGGTAGCATCCACCAGTTCGCAGCCATTAAATACAGCAAACTGACTGCAATCAGCGCAACGCCCAAAATATTGAGATAACGCAAAACCTTTGCATCACAAAACAGCAAGGGAGAAAATGGATTATTATGGATCAGCTCGGTTTTCTTCATTGTCAGAATGATTGATCAATTTCTATTCTTAATAGCAACATAACATGTTTCCAGTTTTTTGCTAAAGGCTGTCGTAATTCAGATAATCTGTTTTGCTTATCTGAAATTCTGCAAATTCGTGACTGGCCAAACTATCCCATCTTTTAAAAATCAGGACTATAATGGCCCTACATCGCTTCAGGGCGGGGTGAGATTCCCCACCGGTGGTAATTTCAGGGTAGTAAATCTCTATTCCTAAATCAGCCCACGAGCGGTCAATTTCGATTGATCTGCAGATCTGGTGCAAATCCAGAGCCGACGGTATAGTCCGGATGAAAGAAGACGAAAGCAGTACACCCTGTTTTATGCCTGGCATGAAACTGTTTTGCTATAAGCCTATTTTCACTATGTCCTGAAATGTTCAATCGTACTTTTACTTTACGTGAGCGTTTCAATGTCAAGTTTGATTCAACCCGAAATTTTCTTTTCCGCTTTAGCTCCCGCTGAACAGCGCATCCAACAAGCACTCGAAGACATCCGCCAAGGCAGACCTGTTCTGGTGATGGATGACTTTGACCGCGAGAATGAAGCCGACCTCATCATTGCAGCAGAGACTTTGACTGTAGAAACCATGGCTCGTATGATTCGTGATGGTTCCGGTATTGTGTGCCTATGTCTGACTGATGAACTGGCCAATCATTTAGAACTGCCACCTATGGTGCAGGATAACTCTAGTCAGTTTAAAACTGCATTTACTGTCACCATTGAAGCTGCGGAAGGTGTGACCACTGGTGTATCTGCCAAAGACCGTACCACCACGATTAAAGCAGCCATTAAAGACGGCGCTGTCGCCAGTGACCTGAATCGCCCAGGGCATGTCTTCCCTTTACGTGCCCGTGAAGGCGGTGTGCTGACCCGTCGTGGTCATACCGAAGGTACAATTGATCTTGCGCGTCTAGCTGGCTTGAAACCTGCCGGTGTTCTGTGTGAACTGACCAACCCAGATGGCACTATGGCTTCTGGCATTCAGGTATTGTCTTATGCACAGACGCATCAGCTGACCGTGATTACCATTGATGAACTGGTGCGTTACCGCCAGCAGCACAATGTATAAGTATAAGATTTAAAGATAAAAAATCCCGGCTTAAGACCGGGATTTTTTATCTTATATAAATATTTTTAGATGAGTACAGATAATATTCCATAGACTGCGACTACCAATAAAATCAAACCGCACAAACCAAGCAAATAAGGATACAGCCTGGATTTAGCAAAGCGTTGAAAGCCTAAATAAACTAATGACAGGGTCAAAAAATCCAGCACAATCCAGCTGATCGTCAGAATCACTAAGCTGGAATCTAAGTTTGGAGTAATGCCGATAAACTGCGGGAAAAATGCAGCAAAGAAAATAATATCTTTGGGGTTGGAGATCCCCACCAGAAAACCGGTTCGAAATCCTCCCTGTACTGGCTGCAAGCCTTGTGAACTGGTTGAACCCTGCCCTTGCCAGACTTCCCGGAAAATCTGGATTCCCAGCCAGGCAATATATAAACAGCCAAGCAGCTTGATGCCATTCAGCCAGTTTTCATTAATGACCAATAAGCCTTTTAAGCTAAAAATAGATAAGGTGATCAATACCAGAGAAGCAAAATTCGTCCCGAAAATGGTCTGCAAAGCATGCTTATAGCCACCTTTCAGTCCAGCACTAGCGACCAGCAACATCACAGGCCCAGGTGTGGCAATCATGATAACGACGGCCAGACAATAGAGAATATATTCACTGATATTCATGCCATTTCCTCAGCTATCATGATTTTACTAAATAAAAAAGAGGACTTAGTCCTCTTCCTGCATATGAATCAGATGCTGGCTGATCCCATCTGCCCGTAAAAAAGCCAGGTCATAACTGGCTTTGGCGAGTGCCAGTACCCGACGTTCGAATTCATCCCAAAGCGGGCGCACCTGTTTGTAATGAATGCCTAAACCGCTTTCATCAGTAAAATGACGATTCTTTTCACAGAGTTTTAAGGCATGGTAAAGCTTACGACCTTTAGTCGCATCTTCACGTAGACGCACCCGTTTAGACAGGACAAATGTTTCCACTTTGGCCAGATTCGCCATCGGCAGCATCGGGACCAAAATCTGATCTAGCTGTGCATCCAGCCGCTGCCAGACTGCAGTATGTTGATCTGCGTTATAACTATTCCAGTGAATCACTTCATGATTAAAACGGCGGCAACCACGACAGACCGCATCCCCAAATACGGTTGAGCAACGCCCTGCGCAAGGGGTTAAAGATGCAATACGACGATCCGAACTCAAAACTTACTCCAACTGTGCTGCAACTTCCAGCATCTGCATCATTGCATCAAAATCCTGGGTGGGCATGACTATACACGCTCTCCCTATCGATTTGAAGTCCGTTAAAACCCGGCCTTTTACTCGCTTATTCATTCAAATCACGTTAAAATATGCGCCTTTCAAATTATCATGCTACGTTGGAGTATTCCATGAACGCTACTGTAGAACAGCTTGCACCTGTAGAACAGCAAGCGACGACTGGTTGGGTTGTTGCCGCACTTTATCAATTCAAAGAAGTTCAAGATCCTGAGGGTCTGCAACAACGTCTTTTAGACTTGGTAAAAACCATCAACCTTTGCGGTACTCTAATTGTGGCAGGTGAAGGCATTAACGGTACTGTTGCGGGTAACCGTGAAGCTATCGACAAAGTACACAAGTTCCTGCTTGATGAAGGCTTCAACGAAATGGAATACAAAGAATCTCATAGCTCTGACAAACCATTCCGTAAAATGAAGATCAAGCTGAAAAAAGAGATTGTGACTTTAGGTGTACCGGTTAAGCCACGAGATCTGGTTGGCCATTATCTTGATCCTAAAGAATGGAACGAGCTGATTGCACGTGATGATGTGATTCTGGTTGATACCCGTAATGATTACGAGTACAAAGCTGGTACCTTCAAAGGCGCAATCGATCCAAAAACTGAAACTTTCCGTGAATTCCCTGAATATGTGAAAAAGAACCTGGAACAGCACAAGGATAAGAAAATTGCCATGTTCTGTACCGGTGGTATTCGTTGTGAAAAATCAACTTCTTTATTGCTTCAGGAAGGCTTTAAAGAGGTGTATCACCTGAAAGGCGGTATTCTGAAATACCTAGAAGAAACTCCAGCTGAAGAAAGTCTTTGGGAAGGTGAATGTTTCGTATTTGATGGCCGTACTGCAGTTACACATGGTGTGGAAGAAGGTCAAAATACCAAATGTCATGCGTGTGGCTGGCCATTAACGCCTGAAGAGGCAGCGCTGCCAAGTTATGAACACGGCGTATCTTGTGTGTACTGCATCGATAAAACTACCGAGAAACAAAAAGAAGGTTTCCGTATGCGTCAATCGCAAATTCTGGCTGCAAAACGTAAACGTCTCTAATTCCAGTTTTGTAACTAAAAATATCTAAGCCCTCTTCGGAGGGCTTTTTGTTTACATAAGCATTACATCTGCAATAAAAAACTTACCAATCCCTTACCAAGAACAGCATATTTTTACAGCTAAGCTTGATAGTCTTTATATCACATTACTTTGTTACCATAAGTCTTTCATTATTAATTAATTTTTTAAATGAAAAGGAAAACAAAATGGCCAATTCACTTGCTCGGGATCCAGATAATATTGTTAGATTCCAACCTAAAGAAAATACAAAACTGGAACGTATTACCCAACTGACAGATGAGCTAGAAGCAGAATCACATCTGTTTATTGTGATCTTGGGAACTATCATTGGTGCCATTCTTGCCCTGTTTATTGGCTACCATATTGAGGCTACAGCAGCACACTATTTACTGCTCAGTGCTCTGCCAGTTTGCCTGGCTTACAGCTTACGTAAAGTTTACATTTATACCTTAACCCATAGTTAATCCGCACTTGGCCATTTATATAACTTAACTTTACCCTCTTAAAAATACTGCTTAGGATACAAGCAGTATTTTTTATTTTGCCAATTTTATGAATCTGACTGAATGGATTATTTCTGTCATGGAACAGCTGGGCTACTGGGGCATTGCCTTGCTCATGTTTCTTGACAATGTCTTTCCCCCGATCCCCTCTGAAATTATTATGCCTTCTGCCGGCTATTCCGCTTCTCAGGGAGAATTACTGCTGGTTGGAGTCATTATTGCAGGCAGTATCGGTTCGTTATTGGCAGCGGCATTGCTCTATTGGATTGGCTATAAATTTAACCACGACAGTATTTTCAGATTCATAGACCGATATGGAAAATTCTTGTTTATCAAATCTGAAGACGTGAAAAAATCTCTGGAATGGTTCGAGCAGTATGGACACCGGATTGTATTCTTTGGCCGGATGGTTCCGGCAGTACGTTCCCTCATCAGTATCCCGGCTGGCATGAGCCATATGCCTTTCTGGAAATTCATGTTCTATAGTGGACTAGGTACTGTTATCTGGACCACGTTCCTGGCCTGTGTCGGTTTTTATTTTGGTGAAAATCAGGAATTGATGCACAAAATCTTCAGTCAGGTCAGTTATGTGATTATTGCGATTGTCGTGATCATCATGGGCTGGGTTTTATACCGTAGACATCAACGTAAAAATCGTCCATCCTGAAGAGACCTCAGCATAAGGAGGCTAAAACGATGTCGCACTATCTTAAATATTTTGCCACCGTTTATCTGACTCTGGTCTTAATAGTCGGCATACTCATCTACGTGTTCAATCTGGGCGCCATTCTGCTGATTCCTGCCCTGATTGCCTCCGCCTTTCTCAGCGCCCGGTACTTTGTAAAAAAAGAACTCCGACTACCCACCCAGGAAGAGAAAAGCAGACTGGTCTGGGGTTCCACGATTATTGCCATGACCTTCGGATTTATCTTTTTGTTTATAGTCATCTGGCTGCATCCGCAGACGGAGGAAATCTATAGAAGGATGGCCTATACAGGACGCGGGCCAAATTCGTTTCTGGTAGCTGCAAGTATTGCTTTACATGCCTTGCTGTTCCATATCGCCTACAATGGCTATGCGCGTTACAGCTTGAGCAAGCGTACCGGTGCTGATCATAAACCTTAGATTAAATCATCCACTAGTCCAAACGTTGTACAAAACACCTGAGCTAAAAAAAGCACCTGACGGTGCTTTTTCATGGCGGCGCATGACTTATTCTGGTGTGTGGTACATCAGATATAATTCATTCAAGTTTTCTGGAATCTCTTCTGCAAGCTCATCCATTAACTGGCCATTGCGACGGAAAGATTCCATTTGCGGATCTTCTTCATCGATGCCACTGAATACCATAATTGGCAGCGTTAAATCGACCAACTGTTCTTCAAATTCTTCTGTAAACCAGGCTTCTTCGTTCAGGAACATGGCATCTACAAAGCCCACGCTCCAGTCACCTAGACTTGATTCGGTATCTGCTTCTTCAATTTCAAATGGGAAAGTGATCCCTTCTTCATTGGCCAAGCTTTGACGGATTGACTCTAACCATGCTTTAACCTGATTGATGATTTCTGCAGGCACTTTTTTCTGGTTGCCTTCAAAAAGTTCATCCATCCATTTGTCAAATTGCGGGCCTACTGCGATAGCACATAAGAAACCATGAGTTGCCGCAAAATCCAGACCATACTCATTTTGGTCGCCATCCAGATATTCACTCAACAGGTCTAAATCTAAAGCACTCATTTAACATCCAAACTTAGAAAACCGAAAGGATTAGCATAGCATTTATTCAGGCTATGCTAAATCTGAATTCGTTAATCTTCGTCGTCAAAGTCGTCATCATCGTCGAAGTCATAATCAAAATCTTTGAGTTCGCGTTCCAGGCGGCGTTGCGAGAGCAGATCATCAATCAGACGACGTTTTTCCAACGACTCTTTCGCACTTAGCTTACTCGATGCCTCATCGAAATTAACATCATCATCACCGTAGCTATCATCTAGTTCAAAATCTGTCGAAGACACTAAAACTACCTCGTAGTGAAAAATGTAAATGGGTCTAGGCGCTATTTATCTTGCCTTTAAAAACTTGTCAAGTTTTATTTATATATTTTGTATGTTTATACTAGTTAGCTCTTGTTTTTCTACAGCATAATTGTGTATTTATTAGCTGGTTAGATAGTGAACGCTTTTTATCCCATGGATGAAGGACGTTTCTAAAATTAGATTGGGAAATACACTTGAAAAGATAAACTTAGACCCAATATCGATATTCAATTGTTATTCAAACATATTTATAAAATCATGCTTGACTGATCAATTCCAAAACTATTTCAGGTGAATTGTGCTATCATGCACGGTTTTTCACTGCCACAGATTCAACGAAGAGTAAGCAAAGATGAGCGATATGACTTCCCCTACTTCTCAAGTAGCGGCTCTGATTAGCCGAGGCAAAGAACAAGGTTACTTAACCTTCGCTGAGGTTAACGATCATCTCCCGGACTCCATCACAGAAAGCGAACAGATTGAAGACATCATTCAAATGCTGAATGATGTGGGTATTCCTGTCCATGATCGTGCGCCTGAATCTGATGATGCAATGTTCGAGGATACTGCAGAAGCTGCTGATGAAGTTGCAGAAGAAGAAGCTGCGGCTGTACTTGCATCTGTAGAAAACGAACCAGGTCGTACGACTGACCCTGTACGTATGTACATGCGTGAAATGGGTACCGTTGAACTTTTAACGCGTGAAGGCGAAATTAGCATTGCAAAACGCATTGAAGAAGGTATCCGAGACGTTCTTCACTCTATTGCTTACTGGCCGAATGCTGTAGAAGTTGTACTACAAGAATACAAAGATTATGAAGCTGGCGAACGCCGCCTTGCTGACATTCTGTCAGGTTATTTAGACCCTGAATCAGATGAAGAAATTCCAGAAGTCCTGGAAGAAGTCGCTGAAATCGAAGAAGACGAAGAAGCAACGACCAAGTCAACCAAAGATGTAAAACTGGATGATGACGAGGAAGATGAAGAGTCTGATAGCGATGACGATTCTGAAGGTGACTCAGGCCCAGATCCAGAAATTGCCAAAGTTCGTTTTGCCGAACTTTCCGATGCCTGGAAAAATACCAAAGCGGTACTGGAAAAACACGGCCGTAACAGCAAAGAAGCAGAAGAAGCACTTCAAGCGCTTGCTACTGTGTTCATGATGTTCAAGTTCACGCCGCGTCTGTTCGATATCATTTCTGAAATGATTCGTGGCACACATGACCAGATCCGTGGTGCAGAACGTGAAGTGATGCGTTATGCCGTCCGTCGTGGCCGTATGGACCGCACCCAGTTCCGTACAACCTTCCCGGGTCAGGAATCGAATCCAGCCTGGTTAGATGAGCAGATTGCGAAAGCACCTGCTGATCAGAAAGCTTATCTGGAAAAAGTACGTCCTGACGTATTGGCCTTCCAGCAAAAAATTGCAGATATCGAAAAAGATCTTGATCTTAAAGTTCGTGACATCAAAGACATTGCCAAACGTATGGCAGTCGGTGAAGCGAAAGCGCGTCGTGCCAAGAAAGAGATGGTTGAAGCAAACTTACGTCTGGTGATTTCGATTGCGAAAAAATACACCAACCGTGGTCTGCAGTTCCTGGATCTGATTCAGGAAGGTAACATCGGTCTGATGAAAGCCGTAGACAAGTTTGAATACCGTCGTGGTTACAAGTTCTCGACTTATGCAACCTGGTGGATTCGTCAGGCAATTACCCGTTCAATCGCGGATCAGGCACGTACCATTCGTATTCCAGTACACATGATTGAAACGATTAACAAGATCAACCGAGTATCTCGTCAATTGCTTCAGGAAATGGGCCGTGAACCGACTCCGGAAGAACTGGGCGAACGTCTGGAAATGGACGAAGTGAAGGTTCGTAAAGTACTGAAAATCGCCAAAGAACCGATTTCGATGGAAACACCAATCGGTGATGATGAAGATTCGCATTTGGGTGACTTCATTGAAGACAGCAACATCACCTCTCCTGTTGATGCTGCAACTTCAGAAGGCCTGAAAGAAGCGACTCGCGAAGTACTGGAAAACCTGACTGAGCGTGAAGCGAAAGTCCTGAAAATGCGTTTCGGTATCGACATGCCAACGGATCATACTTTGGAAGAAGTCGGTAAACAGTTCGATGTAACCCGCGAACGTATCCGTCAGATTGAAGCGAAAGCACTGCGTAAGTTACGTCACCCTTCCCGTTCTGAGCACCTGCGTTCATTCCTGGAAAATGACTAAGATTTGATACAATTTTGGAGACTTGAAATTTCATCTCTCGTCTCCATTTTGTATTGCAATACACCCAAACGCCTGCGCTATGCAGGCGTTTCGAATAGGGGGACTACATGTTAGACCGTACACCATCTCGTGAACTTCGCGAAGATCTTTGGGTTTTTCCAATGGATTACCCAATCAAACTCATTGGCCTGGCAGGTGAAGAACTGCTGGATGCAGTCGTTGAGATTTTTACCAAGCATTTCCCTGACTTTGATGGCGATAGCGTAAGCATCACTCCATCCCGTACTGGTAAATATCATTCGATCACTGCTCAGCTACGTTTCCTTGAACTGGAACAGGTGCATGCCGTATATGCTGATCTTGCAGCTTGCCCACTAATCAAGACTGCACTTTAAGATTATTCTGCTCCAACCTTGGCAAATTAAAAAACACGCTTTCGGGCGTGTTTTTTATGTGTGTGACTAGCTCACCAACAATTACTACGAATCTCTCCCCTATCTATTGCTGAAATCATTATAATTATTTGCAGTATGATTTAATTTTCTAAGGACGCACACTGTGACAGCTGCGGTTCAAAAACCCTCCCTGATTATCCGTCAATATAATAACCTGACTCCCTACGAAGACCGTTTTCTGGAAATGAAAAGCTTCACGGAAAACCGTGATGAAAATACGCCTGATGAGTTATGGATTTTGCAGCACCATGATGTACTGACCCAAGGTCAGGCCGGTAAACCGGAACATATCCTGATTCCAACTGATATTCCTGTCATTCAAACCGACCGTGGTGGTCAAGTCACTTGGCATGGTCCTGGTCAGCTCGTCGCATACTTTATGTTTGACCTGAATCGTCTGGGCTGGAATGTCCGTACATTGGTGTCTTATGCCGAAAACCTGATGATTGAACTACTTAAAAAGCATGAGATTGAAGCCTATGCCAAACCCGATGCTCCGGGCGTCTATGTGAATGAACGTAAAATTGGTTCTCTCGGCTTTAAAATCCGTAAAGGCCGTAGCTATCATGGCTTATCTTTAAATATTGATTGCGACCTGACTGGTTTCCATACCATCAACCCGTGCGGCTATGCAGGCCTGGAAATGGTGCGAATTAATGACCTCGTCAGCAACCCGCCAAAGTTTAATGACTTGTGTGTTGAAATTATTGAAACTTTAAGCAGCAGCGGTTACTTTAAGCAGGTGAACGTCGAGCAAAGATAAAGCCTTTGCATTTTAACAATAAATAAATTAGAGTAATTACTCTAAACCAATAATATCAAGATAGGGATCATCACGTGATTACGACAAAATCCGTAAAACCCGCTTTGCAGCTTGCCTATGTCAAACTGATGATGGATATCATTGGCCGTGGCCTGGTCATGGCAAGTCAGGTAGACCCAGAAATCAAACAGGAAGTTGCCCAGTTTCCCGCCAATTTTAGGCTTTCAATGAATGTTTTTCCACATGGCCCGGCCTTCGTTGCCCGGGTCACGGAACAACATCAGCTGGAACTGGTCAAAGAAAGCAATATCAAGCCAGACCTGACCATTACCTTTAAGCATCTGCATCATGCCTTTCTGGTGTTTTCCTTTCAGGAAAGCACGTCTCAGGCCTTTGCCAATGACCGCATGATTGCCGATGGTGATATTTCCTATGCGATCCGTCTGGTACGTTGCCTGAACAAAATGGAAGCGCTGATCTTGCCGAAAATGGTGGCGCAACTGGCAGTAAAAGAATACCCGAATAATCTGGGACTCAAAGATAAAATCATGGAAGCGAGCAGCATCTACTTAAAAGTCGCTCAATCTTATTTGAAACGGAGTGTATAACATGGCAAAACCTTATTATGAATTTTTCTGCCCAGTCAAAGTAATTGCTGGTCATGCCGCGTTAGAACACATTCCTTTTGAATTGGCCACTTTAGGTGCCAAACGTCCACTGATCATTACCGATAAAGGTGTACGTGCCAATAACCTGCTGGCGCCGATTGAAGCTGCTTTTGAATCGACCGATGCCAAAATTGCAGCGATTTTCGATGATGTACCGCCAGATTCCAGTTTAGGTACAGTGCGCAGCGCAGCACAGCTTTATCGTGATCATGATTGCGATGCCATTATTGCTGTTGGCGGCGGTTCAGTGATTGATACCTCAAAAGCGACCAATATTTTGGTCTCTGAAGGTGGTGACGACTTACTCAAATATTCTGGTGCGCATAACCTGCCTAAACCGCTGAAGCCATTTTTCGTAATTCCTACGACTTCTGGTACCGGTTCTGAAGTGACCATGGTTGCTGTGGTATCGGATACCGAAAAGAATGTGAAAATGCCATTCGCATCTTATTATCTGATGCCGCATGCAGCGATTCTGGATCCACGTATGACTCAGACCCTGCCACCGCATCTGACTGCCATGACAGCCATGGATGCGATGACACATGCTGTAGAAGCCTACACCTGTATCGCAGCCAATCCAATTTCAGATGCCTATGCCACAGCTGCCGTGAAAAAGGTCAGTGCCAACCTGTTTAACGTACTCGACAACCCAACTGATGCCCAAGGTCGTCTGGAGCTGGCTCAGGCCTCTACCATGGCCGGAATTGCCTTCTCCAATTCAATGGTGGGTCTGGTGCACTCCCTTGGACATGCTCTAGGTGCAGTCGCGCATTTGCCGCATGGCCTATGTATGAATCTGTTCCTGCCTTATGTACTGGAATACAACAAGGAAGTGAATGGCGACAAGATTGCCGAGCTGCTGCTGCCATTGGCGGGTGCAGACATCTATGCACAAACACCAGCACACTTACGTGCAGACAAGACCATTGCTACAATTTTAACCATGCGTGATCGAATCTATAGCTTGACCAAATTACCGCGCACATTAAGTGAAACAGGTAAGATTTCTGAAGCACAGCTGGATGAAGTTGCTGAAAAAGCATTAAATGATGGTTCCATCATTTACAACCCAAAAGAAGCCAGTTTGGAAGATTTGAAATCTATCTTAAAAAAGGCTTGGTAATTACTGAAAAATAAGCCAATATAGCGAAAAATTTAAGCCTGATGTTTTTTTAGACATCGGGCTTTTATCTTGCAGGAAATCGCCGTTTTTTGCTTCGAATGGCACATTTCGTGCAGGCCTAAATTCAAAAAATAGCTAGTAAAAGCCGTAATTTTAAAGTAGATTGGCGCGCTTTTATAGAAAATTGTAGGGGGGATCGTTCGTCTCAAACGATCCTTATTAAATATGACTGATCCTTGATCAACGATTAAGAGGATAACGCCGTTGACAAATTTCTCTGGGACTCAATCGGCAGCTAAACTGCAAAAAACGCTAGGGCTCTGGCACATCATTATTATTGGTTTAGCTTACATTCAACCAATGACCTTATTTGATACTTTTGGTTTGGTATCTGAAGAAAGTCATTTGCATGTTCCTACTTCTTACATCATTGCCCTGATTGCAATTTTGTTTACATCGATCAGCTATGGTCACATGATTCGCCGCTACCCTTCTTCGGGTTCGGCCTATACCTATGCCCAAAAATCGATTCACCCGAATATTGGC
The DNA here is from genome assembly GCF_013419975.1 of Acinetobacter sp. YH12041. NCBI lineage: Bacteria > Pseudomonadati > Pseudomonadota > Gammaproteobacteria > Moraxellales > Moraxellaceae > Acinetobacter > Acinetobacter sp. YH12041. Next base: position 67,197 of record NZ_VOZC01000003.1, read on the forward strand.
TTCATGGTGGGCTGGTCTTCCTGGCTGGATTATCTGTTATCACCAATGGTGAACATCATCCTGGCAGTGATCTATCTTGAAGCACTGTTTCCTGATGTGAACCACTGGGTCTGGGTAATCGTGCTGACTGCCTTCATGACCGGGGTAAACCTGCGCGGTGCACGCTTCGTGGCAAACTTTAACAGTTTGATCGTACTGGTACAGTTACTGGTGATCGGTATCTTTACCTGGATGGTCTTTACCAAACTGCAGGCCGGTTTCAATGCTGATGGTCCGATTACAGCTGAACAGCGTTACCAGCTTTGGAGTCTTGAACCGTTCTGGAATGAACTGACTTCGGTAGGCGCCCTGATTACTGGTGCGACCTTACTGTGCTTCTCATTCACCGGTTTTGACTCTTTAAGCTCTCTGGCAGAAGAAACCAAAGATACTGAAAACACCTTGCCTAAAGCGATTTTCTTGACTGCTTTAATCGCTGGTGTGATTTTCATTATCAGCACTTATTTCATGCAGCTGTACTTCCCTTCTACACCGGGTTCTTACTTCAAGAATATTGCTGAAACTCAGCCAGAAATTCTGCTTCTTGTAGGCGGCTCACTGTTCCAGTCTTATGTTCTGACTTTTGCGATCATTACCGTAATGGCGTCTGGTATCTCTGCTCATGCAGGTGTATCTCGTCTGATGTATGTCATGGGCCGTGATGGCGTGATCAACAAGAAAATCTTTGGTCATATCAGTCCGAAAAGCTATACACCAAACTACAACATTCTGATTGTAGGTGCAGTGGCCTTAACTGCTGGCTTCATGGATCTGGATATCGTGATTTCAATGATTAGCTTCGGTGCCTTGACTGCGTTTACATTCGTGAACCTGTCAGTGATTTCCCGTTATGCACTGCGTGATGGTCGTACTAAAACTGCAAAAGATATTTTCAGCTTTGTGGTCATCCCGATGCTTGGTTTTATCAGCATCTTTGCGATGTGGCTGGAAATTGAAGAAACTGCACTGAAATACGGTTTATGGTGGGCGATGTTCGGTATTTTGTACCTGGGTTATAAAACCAAGGGCTTTAAGCACCCTGCTCCACAACATAACGAGTTTGAATAATCGATATTGTTCATACCTAAAAAAGGCGCTTTATGCGCCTTTTTTATTTTCTTGGATAATAGACTGAGCTTATTGCAGACGACAATCGAAGCCCATCTGGGTATTTACCCGGTTATTTTGAAAGCCCAATTTTTCAATAAACTGATCACGATTGGATAATAGTTTCTGATCTTCCGGACTGAGCCGAGCCTTGTTTTTCACTGCCATTTGATACATTTCATTCACCACGCCCTGAAAAATATCGCAAACTTCCTGACGTTTGGCAGGTTTCATCTGACGTCCACGCCAAGTCCACTCGAAATCATCACGGCTAAGGGTTTTACCCCACTGCTCAATGCGGCTATTCAAGCGCTGTTGCATCGCTGCCAGCCCTTGGCGGATTTCTTCCTGAGTAATGGGCTGAACTGTATCTTGTAATGATACTAATTGCTGTGGCGCTTCTTGAGCCTGTGTCATCATGCTAGCCAGCAATAACGTACTACATCCTGCTAGAATCCATCCTATTTTCACATCTTGTTCCTTTTTTCTACATTCTCAAGAGCTTATCTACAAGATTACCTGAAAGAACAAATATGTACCTGCATCTGTTACATAAAATAAAAAAGCTGCCCTTAGGCAGCTTTTTAAATCGGTACGATGAACTTAAAGCGGTTTAAACCCCTGCTGACGCCATGCTTCATAGACAATCACAGCAGTCGCATTAGACAAGTTCAAGCTACGTGAATTCTCTGCCATTGGCAAACGAATCCAGTGCTCTTTCGGAAACATCATACGTACATGCTCTGGCAAGCCACGAGTTTCTGGTCCCATCAACAAGGCTACAGAACGATTTAGATCTGAGGTATGCGGGGTTTCAAAACCTTTGGTGGTGAGTGGATAAACCGCATCCACACCTACGCCCTTAGCAGCCAGATCGGCCAGACAGTTTTCAATATTTTCCCAAATCTGCATATTGGCATATTCATGATAATCGAGACCGGCACGTCTTAGTTTTTTATCATCCAGTTCAAAGCCAAGCGGCTTGACCAAATGTAACTGTGCTCCCGTATTTGCGCATAGGCGAATAATATTACCTGTATTGGCAGGAATTTCAGGTTCATATAAAACAACATGGATCACAGCTTTTCTCTACTTTTGGGAGTCCAATGGCCGTTTAGGACCACTTCAATTTTTCACGTAAACGCACCACTTCACCAATAATGGTCAAGGTTGGTGCCTGAATATGGTGCTCATTCACTTTCGATGCAATATCTTGGAGCGTTCCCACCACGACTTTTTGCTCTGGTGTGGTGCCTTTTGAGACTAGGGCTACTGGCATATCTGGACGCTGACCATGCTCAATCAATTGTGCACAGATTTTTTCCAGTCCAACCAGTCCCATATATAGTACTAAGGTCTGGTTTTCATAGACCAGTTCATTCCAAGGCAGCTCTGGTGAACCTTCTTTTAAATGACCTGTCAGGAAGCGCACGCTTTGCGCATAATCACGATGAGTGAGCGGAATACCAGCATAAGCTGAACAGCCTGAAGCTGCAGTAATGCCAGGCACGACCTGAAAGGCCACGCCAGCAGCAAACAGCTCTTCAATCTCTTCACCGCCACGACCAAAGATAAACGGATCACCGCCTTTTAGACGACAAACGCGCTTGCCTTCGCTGGCATATTTCACCAGTAAGGCATTAATTCCTTCTTGTGGCACTGCATGATTAGACCGCGCCTTACCGACATAGATCTTCTCTGCATCACGGCGACAGAGATCCATGATTGGTGCAGAGACCAAACGGTCATAGATCACCACATCGGCTTGTTGCATCAAACGTAAGGCTTTTAGCGTCAATAACTCTGGATCACCCGGTCCAGCACCGACCAGATAAACCTCACCTTTTGGCTTTTGCCATTCATTTAAAGCTTGTTCAATCAGACGGTCAGCTTCAGCCAGATTGTCATTAAATACCTGTTCTTTCAAAGGACTGGCATATAAATCTTCCCAGAAGATACGGCGTTCATCGGGATTAGTGATCTTGGCTTTAACTGCACTACGCCACTTACCAGAGAACTCAGCCAGTTTACCCATACCATGCGGAATGGTAGCTTCAAGCTGAGTACGGATCTGACGGGACAATACCGGTGAAGTACCGTTACTCGCGACTGAAATAATCAGTGGTGAGCGGTCGATAATCGCTGGTACCATGAAACGGCAATGTGGTGGATCATCAACACTGTTGACCAGCACATTTTCAGCTTCACAGTCTTCAAACACATGACGGTTGACTCGAGCATCATTGGTCGCTGCAATCACCAGACGGTAGGAACGTAGAGGAATTTCAGAATTGAAAGGTGCCTGAACATATTGACCGGCGGTCGCTTGAACAATCTCAAGCAGACTCGCTTCGATCTCAGGGGCAACCACCGAAATGACTGCTCCTGCTTTCTGTAGCAATATCGCTTTACGGTATGCAATATGTCCACCACCGACAATCAGACAAGGTTGCTGTTGCAACTTTAACGAGATTGGAAAGATATCCACAAAATGCCTCAAAAAGTTTTAAATCTGACTGTCTAAGCAATTTTCATGCACATTTTGGTGCATACAACGACATTTAGTCGATATAAGTTGCACCACCCATATACGGACGCAGTACTTCAGGGATCTCAATTGAACCATCAGCACGTTGATAGTTTTCCATGACCGCCAGTAAAGTACGACCTACAGCCAGGCCTGAACCATTCAACGTATGCACGAATTCAGTTTTTTTCTGGTCAGCACGGTAACGCGCTTTCATACGGCGTGCCTGGAAATCCCACATATTTGAGCAAGATGAAATCTCACGATACGTATTTTGACTTGGCACCCAGACTTCAAGGTCATAAGTTTTGCATGCACCAAAGCCCATATCACCGCCACACAGAATGATTTTACGGTATGGCAGACCTAATGCCTGCAAAATACCTTCGGCATGACCAGTTAGCTCTTCCAGTGCCTGCATAGAGTCTTCAGGTTTTACAATCTGCACCATCTCAACTTTGTCAAACTGGTGCTGACGGATCAAACCACGGGTATCACGGCCATAAGAGCCAGCTTCACTACGGAAACATGGGGTATGTGCTGCATATTTTAGTGGCAGACGGTCAGCATCAATGATTTCATCACGCACGAAGTTGGTTACAGGCACTTCAGCCGTAGGGATCAGGTAGAATTCTTTCTCACCTTGCAGCTTGAACAGGTCTTCTTCAAATTTTGGTAATTGACCAGTACCACGTAGAGAATCTGCATTCACCAAATAAGGAACATAGGCTTCGGTATAGCCATTTTTAGTGGTATGCGTATCCAGCATAAACTGGGTAATCGCACGTTGCAGACGCGCTAAAGGACCTTTCAGAACGCTGAAACGTGAACCGGTCAGTTTGGTCGCAGTTTCAAATTCCAGACCGCCCATCATTTCGCCCAGGTCAGTATGGTCTTTGATTTCAAAATCAAATTCGCGTGGTGTACCCCATTTCAGGACTTCCACATTGTCATTTTCATCTTTACCTTCAGGTACAGATTCATCTGGAAGGTTTGGAATAGACAGTGATTTTTCTTCTAGTTCAGCTTGCAGTTCAGCCAGAGCAGCTTCAGCAGCCTTAATTTCATCACCAATCGCAGACATGCGTGCCATAATTTCAGAGGCATCGCCACCTGCTTTTTTGATCTGACCCACTTGCTTGGCACCGGCATTACGCTCAGCTTGCAAGGATTCAGTTTTGGATTGAATCTCTTTACGTCGAGCTTCTAATGATGCCCACTCCTCAACATTCAGTTGAACACCACGTTTTGCCAAGGCTAAATTTACAGCCTCAATATTATTTCTAAGTAATTTCGGGTCGATCATAGCCAATCTTTGGATAAGAAAAAAACTGGCTATAGTGTAAGCTCTTAACGTCAAAAAATACAGTGACTGACCTACCGGCTGGAGTTTATTAGCGCAATATTTAAAGGCTTGTTTGAGGCAGAAGCGATAAATATTCAGGCCGGATGATCTCGCTTAATGCTGTATAAGGTACTTTTAATTCTGCCATGTCACTGATTGGCTTACTCAACTCACCTGCCGGATAAACCAGTACCAAGCCCTGACCGTCAAAATAATAATTGTCGCTCAATGCTAATTTCTGCTGGGTGATTTGATAGCGATCTAGCCAGTCTTTATTTGCTTGATATAGAGCCTGTTTCAGTTTTTCATCTGTATTACCGCGCACAACCTGATGAAGAGCTAGACGTTTCTTCTGTTTTATATCTAGATTGACATATTCACTATGAGATTGGGGCTGTGCTACACGTTCAGGCTGATGAGCAGTTTTAAATATAAAAGTGGCCAGATGAGCATGCTGATTCAGGTAACTCACCTGAATGGAACGCTGATCAATAAATTTCGGCTCATCCTTTGCTTTAATTTTATTACTGGTCACTTTGCTAAAAGCGACCGGCTCAGTACGCTGGATCCGCTCCATAAAATACTGATCAATCCAGCTTATATTGGTATCTACAGTCTGCAAATCAAAACGCACACAACCTTCGATTTCACACACGACCTGATTAGCATCTTTAACCGGAATTGTTTTGGACTGAATTTGCCCCGTGTCTTCTGATTGCGCGGATGTAGTGACTGAAGAGGTTTGAGGCTGACAGGCAAATAACCCCAGATTCAAACATAAGATACAACCGATCCAGCCTATTTTATATAAAGTGATTTTCATCCTGAGCTCCTAAAATTTTGCAATTTCATTGACTCAACTTTTGTTTATTCTAAAACACCCGAACTTCTAGATATACGCCAACCTTGTAATGACTCCAAATCCATCCCGATCAGGAACAAAAAAAGCAACCCGGAGGTTGCTTTTTTATTTAGGGTGTATTGATGCTTACTGATCAATAATGTCTGTGCCCTTTGGCGGAGTAAAGTTAAACGTAGATGCCGGAATCGTGGTATTCAGTTTTACATTACTAAATTTAATATTCGTAGTCTGACCTAAGGAATCTTGCAAAATCATCAAGCTAGGCGCTTTGTTCGCACCAAAACTAATAATCAGGCTTTCAAACACCCCATCGGTATTTTTCGGATAAAGCGTGTAATAGGTTTTAGCTTTATTCGGCTGAGTTACGCGATAAGATTGCATAATCTGGCTGGTATTGCCGGACAATAATAATGCCGGTGTATTTGCCACCTGGTCGTCTAGACTCTGACGCACTGCTTGCTGCAAGTCCGGATCATAGATCCATACGGTTTTACCTGTAGTAGCAATGGTCTGTTTAGATGGACTAGAAGTTTCCCAGTAGAATTTACCCGGACGTGCCACTTTCATCACACCTTTAAAGGTCTGGTTCATGTGCTGCGCGGTCAAGCCTTTTTTCTGGGTCGCTTTCGGATTCGTGACTTTAGTCGTTTGTTCAAAATTTGCAGTTAAGCTACGGATATTGCTGAGCTGTTTCACCAGATTCGCAGTAGCTTGCTGCTCCGTCGCTGCAGTTGCGGCAAATACAGTCGTGCTCATGACAGGTGCCAGTGTCGCCGTACCGATTGTTATGGCACATACAGTTTTACGAAGCATACTCATAATCTCACCTTTTTGTATTTGCATATTGCTATTTATCTAATGGCTCATATTAAACCAATTTCTCGAACTAAGATGATAGAAAATAAGAAGTTTTGTATTGTTATTAATGCAGAATTCCTGTTTTTATTCATCATGATGAAGATTCAATAGTGATATTTACATTCGCTGTCACAGCTTTATAAGCCGATAAATCTTCATGCATAAAAAAACCCACAGAAACTGTGGGTCTTTTTTCTATTTCAACAAATTATGCTTCAACAGATACGTAGCGACGGCCAAATTGACCTTTCACTTCGAATTTTACTACGCCATCAGCAGTAGCAAATAATGTATGGTCACGGCCCATACCTACGTTTTGACCAGCGTGGAATTCAGTACCACGTTGACGAACGATGATGTTACCTGCAGTTACAGTTTGGCCACCGTAAACTTTAACACCTAACATCTTAGGATTCGAATCACGACCGTTCTTAGTCGAACCACCGGCTTTTTTAGTTGCCATGTCTATTTACTCCTAGTAATTAGCCTGAGATACCAGTAATTTTCAACTCAGTGAACCATTGACGGTGACCTTGTTGTTTACGGTAGTGCTTACGACGACGCATTTTGATGATGCGGATTTTGTCGTGACGACCATGGCTAACTACTTCTGCAGTTACTTTAGCGCCAGCTACAACTGGAGCACCGATTTGAATGCTATCACCGTTTACAAGCATAAGTACGTCATCAAACGTAATTGTTGAACCAGTTTCAGCTTTCAATAATTCAACTTTAAGGGTTTCACCCTCAACTACACGGTGCTGTTTACCACCGCTTTGGATTACTGCGTACATAATGTACTCCAAACATGCCCGTGTCGACGTGCCGATAAAGGAATATATCGATCTTAAAACGCGCGCCACTGGGGGTTATACAAGGGCAAAGATTTTAAGGGATATTATAAGAAACAACAAGCCATTTTAAGGAAATAATCATGAACTCCATTACAAAGCCTATAAATCATTAAATTATTCATTCAAAATCAAAGATTAATACCGGATATACTGACCAAAAAACGCTGCTCAATTCCGAGTTTTCCAGCTGCCTGAGAATGTTTAGAAAAAAACTTTAGCGGAAAGATATTGTTAATTTTTTAAATGTCAAAATTTAGGCTAAACTCAAAGAAGTGCTATAAAAAGCTGATTTTTAGTGGAGTTTGTGCTTTTCTTAGCTTTCACTCATGTTATAAATTGTTAAACTACCCGCTGCGATTTACCAAACTAGAGGTTTTCTTTCACATGGCCATCGACTTTAAGCAAGATATTCTCGCTCCTGTTGCTAACGACTTTGCTGCGATGGACACATTCATTAACGAAGGAATTACCTCAAAAGTAGCGCTGGTGATGGCGGTCAGCAAGCATGTGGTTGAAGCTGGCGGCAAGCGTATGCGCCCAATCATGTGCCTGTTGGCAGCAAAAGCCTGTGGTGCCGTAGAACTGGAACAACATCGCAAACTGGCCGCCATTATCGAAATGTTGCATACGGCAACTCTAGTTCATGATGATGTTGTGGATGAGTCAGGCTTACGCCGTGGCCGTCCAACTGCCAATGCGACCTGGAACAATCAGACAGCTGTGCTAGTGGGTGATTTCCTAATTTCGCGTGCCTTTGATTTGTTGGTCGACCTTAACAATATGACCCTGCTCAAAGACTTCTCTACGGGTACCTGCGAAATTGCCGAAGGCGAAGTTCTGCAACTGCAATCGCAACATCAGCCAGAAACCTCAGAAGAAACCTATTTGAGCATTATTCATGGCAAGACTTCTCGCCTGTTTGAACTGGCGACCGAAGGTGCCGCTATTCTTTCCGACAAGACTGAGTTCCGTGAACCGTTACGTAAATTCGCCGGTCACTTCGGTAATGCTTTCCAGATTATTGATGACATTCTGGACTATACATCTGATGCTGAAACCCTAGGTAAAAACATCGGTGATGACCTGATGGAAGGCAAACCGACCCTGCCATTGATTGCTGCCATGAAGAATACTACAGGTGAATCACATGAAATTATCCGTCGCAGTATTGCAACGGGCGGAACAGATCATTTGGCAGAAGTCATCAAGATCGTAAATGATTCTGGCGCCTTGGATTATTGTCGCCAGCGTGCAACTGAAGAAACAGAAATTGCAATTCAAGCCTTGAATGCACTACCCGATTCAGAGTATCGTCAGGCCCTCGTTAATCTGGCCAAACTGGCTCTTCACCGGATTCAATAGCCGCTTACCTCGCCTATGCATATTAATTTTCTTGATATTTTTCAAAGCATGCAGCACCAGCTTGAACAACCACAGGCGGTGCTGGATGAGAATTTGCTCATCCAACTTGTAGAACGTATACGCCCAGAAGACAGCAGAAATACAGAAGAAATCGAAACAAAATTTAATGCATTTATCCGGGCCTTACTGCTCACTCCCAATGCAGTCTTAACCTTACAAAGTTTCACTTTAAGAGTTATCAATCGTTATAAACAAGCCAGCCTGTTTTCCGATACTGGGATTCTTTCTCTAGATGGTTTTTGGAACCAGCTGAATCAGCGGATCGGGGCACATATCCTGCCGGTGATTCCAGATCATCTACAACTTCAGGAATTGTTCCGCAAAATTTTCTATTTGCGTACCGATAAATACTGGCTGGATTATTTTGATGAAGCAGACTGGCAGCGACTTTTTGCTGTTGTAAATCAGGGTCATTCTAATCAGGTAGAAAAAACCCGAATCAAAGATCAGATCATTAAAGCATTAACGATTCTGTCTTACCGGGTAAGTGGAATCGGTCTGCATCCTGAATTTATTAATGCCCAGCCTGAGCTCATGGAATATGAATCACCTTTTCTGGTGCAAAACCGTGAGATCATTGAATTTATCCAGGAATATAAAAAACGCTATAACACCGTAGAACTGGTAGATGCGATTACACCGCCAGATGCTTCCCAAGCTCTGGTCATGCTGGAGCAGTGTCACGATGTTGTCGCCAAAATTCGCCGCTCTACCAAACGGATCGGGGTCAGTGTCAGCCTGACCTATATGCTGGCCTTGCTGGAACAATGTCTGGAACGGATTGAAATCCTGCTGAATATGGTGCTGGATGATGATGACCTGCGTTATCAATCCATTGGTCTGTTTATCGCAGATATTACCGAAGCAATTTATAGTGAACGCAGTGTGCGTGCTTTACTGACCACCAATAGTGAACTCCTGGCTTTACAGGTGACTGAAAATGCCAGTAAAACCGGTGAACATTATGTAAGTACTGACAAGCAAGGCTTTCTGGCCATGTACAAATCGGCAGCCGGTGCCGGAGTCATCATTGCCTTTATGGCCTCGCTGAAAGTCTTAATGGCGCGTGTCACGATGGCACCTTTAATGCAAGCCTTTAGCTATAGCATGAACTATTCGCTCGGTTTTATGCTCATTCATGTACTGCACTTCACCGTTGCGACCAAACAACCGGCAATGACCGCAGCTGCACTGGCTTCTACCGTACAGCAGCGTAAGGGTTCGAAAACTGCCCAGATTGCTGAACTGGCTGCCCTGATTGTGAATATTATCCGGACCCAGTTTGTGGCAATTCTTGGAAATATTTCGATTGCCATTCCGGTCGCGGCCTTGATTGCTTTTTTCTGGGATGCCGCATTGCATGAACCGTTGATGAATCATGCCAAAGCAGCCAAAACCCTGCATGACCTGAATCCCTTTACCTCTCTGGCTATTCCACATGCGGCCATTGCTGGGGTCTGTCTATTCCTGTCAGGTTTGCTGGCGGGTTATTTTGACAATATGGCAGTGTATCGGAAGGTTGGTCCTCGTCTGAGAGCTCATGTTCGCCTGTCGCAACTCATGGGACAAGAACGTTTGCATCGATTTGCCGATTATATTGAGCGTAATTTAGGGGCACTGGCGGGTAATTTTATTTTTGGGGTTATGCTGGGCAGTATGGGTACCATCGGTTTCATTCTCGGCTTGCCTTTAGATATTCGTCATATTGCCTTTGCCTCTGCCAACTTTATCCAAGGACTGATCAATATCAATGGTCCAGATATTGGACTCATCATTATCTCTTTCCTGGGTGTTCTGCTGATTGGTCTGACTAACCTTTTTGTAAGTTTTAGCCTGACCATTATTGTGGCATTACGCGCACGACGTGTGCGTTTCGAACAGTGGAAACCGCTCGCTAAACTGGTCATGACTCATTTCCTGACTCGTCCAAGTGAGTTTTTCTGGCCGCCGAAGCAAACCATTGAAATTGACGAAAATCATACATCCACAAAACTGTAAAATTGCGAGAATATTTGGGCATTTAGGTACAAAATCCCATAAATAAAAAATGGAATTTGCATAAAATACGCACTCTTGAAAAAAAGTGTACTGACAAGTACACTTTAGCGCAGACAGTTAACCGGCTGAATAACGGTTAAAAGGACAAGGATTTTTGGCATGCATTACTTGTTACTTATTGTCGGAATTTTATTTTTAATTTTCAGTGTGTTATTTCTTGATATTGCAACTTTAAGCCAGTTAGATGTGCTTGCAATAGAATGGATTAGCGGCTATCGCACAGAATTTTTAAATCAAATTAATCAGTCCTTATCAGTGATAGGTGGCATGCCATTTGTATTATTTTTATCCACACTATGGTGTATTTTTCTACTGTGGTATAAAAAGCATGCAAGCGTAATTTTTATATGTATCGGAATTATCGGAGGAATTCTCCTAGGCTGGCTTTTAAAATTCAGTATTGCCCGATCTCGACCAGCAGAGTCTTTTCATCTGGTTGAAAGCTATGGAAGCTCCTTCCCGAGTGCCCATAGCGTCTATGCAGCCTGTCTCGGCTGTCTGGCAATGTTCATATATCGGCAACATCCCCGACATACCATCATCTGGATGGGTGCAGGTGCATGGATGCTGATTATGGGTATTTCAAGAGTTTATCTAGGTGTACATTTTCCTTCAGATGTCATATCCGGCTGGAGTATAAGTTTTATTTGGATTTCGTTGTGGTATATGGTCTGGATCAGATATTGCACGGTTCACAAATAAAAAAATTTAGATAAGAATCCAATTGAGGTGGAACAATGATGTCTGCAAAGCTTTGGGCACCCGCCCTGACTGCTTGCGCATTAGCAACAAGTCTTGCACTTGTTGGTTGTAGCAAAGATCCTAAAGAGGGCCAGCAAGCTGGTGCTCAGCAGCAAATGCCACCGACTGAAGTCGGTATTCTTGTTGCACAGCCACAAAGTGTCGAGCAGTCTGTAGAGCTCTCAGGTCGTACAACAGCATTTGAGATTTCTGAAGTACGTCCACAGGCTAGTGGTGTGGTGCTTAAACGCTTATTCACTGAGGGTAGCTATGTCCGTGAAGGTCAGGCGCTGTATGAAATCGATTCAAGCACTAACCGTACTACTGTTGATAATGCCCGTGCTGCGATTGCCCGTGCTGAAGCGAATTTAGGTGTATTGCGTGTTAAAGAAGGCCGTTACCGTCAACTGGTCGGTACCAATGCCATTTCTAAACAGGAATACGATGACATCGCAGCACAGGTCAAACTGGCTGAAGCTGATTTGAATGCCAACCGTGCAACTTTACGTAATGCTGAAATCAACCTGGGCTATTCAACCGTACGTGCACCGATTTCTGGTCAAACCAACCGTTCTTCAATTACGGCGGGTGCGTTAGTGACTGCAAATCAGACAGAACCACTGGTTACGATTCAGCGTCTAGATCCAATCTATGTAGATATCAACCAATCCAGTGCTGAACTGCTGCGCCTGCGTCAACAGCTAAGCAAAGGCAACCTCAACAGCTCAAACAACACCAAAGTGAAGTTAAAGCTTGAAGATGGCAGCATCTACCCTGTCGAAGGCCGTCTTGCATTCTCGGATGCCAGCGTGAACCCTGAAACAGGTACTGTGACTTTACGTGCAGTATTCCCGAACAAAAACCATTTACTTCTGCCAGGTATGTTTGCCACAGCGCAAATCGTACAAGGCGAAATTCCAAATGCCTTCCTGATTCCACAAGCAGCGTTAACCCGTACGCCTACGGGTCAGGCCATGGCGATGCTGGTGGGTGCTGACAATAAAGTAACTCCACGTCCAGTAACGACAGTCGGTACTCAAGGTAGTAACTGGATCGTAACCGAAGGTTTGAATCCGGGTGATAAAGTGATTGTTGATGGTATTGCCAAGGTAAAACCTGAACAGCAAGTGGTGCCTAAACCTTATCAACCTCAAGCAGCTGCCCCACAAGGTGCTGCTCCTGCTGCACAACAACCTGCAGCAGATGCAAAAAAGGCAGATGATGCAAAGAAACAACCTGAACAAAAACCTGCTGCAAATGCATAAGGAGTAATGGTTCATGGCTCAATTCTTTATCCATCGCCCGATTTTTGCATGGGTGATTGCATTGGTAATTATGCTGGCGGGTATTTTAACCATCAGCAAAATGCCAATTGCCCAGTATCCGACGATCGCGCCACCAACAGTCACCATTTCTGCAACTTATCCGGGTGCATCTGCAGCGACTGTAGAAAATACAGTAACGCAGATCATCGAGCAGCAGATGAACGGTCTGGATGGCTTGCGTTATATTTCTTCGAACAGTGCCGGTAACGGTCAGGCATCCATCGCCTTAAACTTTGAACAAGGTGTCGATCCTGATATTGCTCAGGTTCAGGTACAAAACAAGTTACAGTCTGCGACTGCACTTTTACCTGATGATGTACAACGTCAGGGTGTACGTGTGACCAAATCTGGTGCCAGCTTCCTTCAGGTATTAGCTTTCTATTCGCCTGATGGCAGCCTGACTGCAGATGACATTAAAGACTATGTGAACTCAAACATTTCTGAACCTTTAAGCCGTGTGGCCGGGGTTGGTGAAGTTCAGGTCTTTGGTGGTTCTTATGCAATGCGTATCTGGCTGGATCCAGCCAAAATGGCTAGTCTGCAAGTGACTCCAAGTGATGTGGCTCAGGCAATCCGTACCCAGAACGCTCAGGTGGCTGTCGGTCAATTAGGTGGTGCGCCACAGATTGAAGGTCAGGTGCTGAATGCGACGGTGAATGCGCAAAGTCTGCTGCAAACACCTGAACAGTTCGAAAACATCTTCTTGAAAAATACCACTTCAGGTGCTCAAGTCCGTCTGGGCGATGTCGCACGTGTAGAACTGGGTGCAGACAACTACCAGTTTGATTCTAAATTCAACGGTAAACCGGCTGGCGGTGTTGCGATTAAACTTGCAACTGGCGCCAATGCGCTGGATACCGCTGAAGCAGTTGAAGAACGGCTAAAACAGTTACGTCCGAACTATCCGCAAGGGATGGTGGATACCCTGGCATTTGATACCACACCATTTATTCAGTTATCGATTGAATCGGTGGTTCATACTCTCATTGAAGCGGTCATTCTGGTCTTCATCGTAATGTTCCTGTTCTTGCAGAACTGGCGTGCAACGATTATTCCAACCATGGCCGTTCCAGTAGTTGTACTGGGTACTTTTGCAATCATTAATATCTTCGGCTTCTCGATCAATACCTTGACCATGTTTGCGATGGTTCTTGCAATTGGTCTGTTAGTCGATGATGCGATCGTTGTGGTCGAAAACGTTGAACGTGTCATGGCTGAAGAGCATCTTGATCCTGTGACGGCGACTGCAAAGTCGATGAAACAGATCTCTGGTGCGCTGATTGGTATTACCTCTGTACTGTCTGCAGTATTCGTACCAATGGCATTCTTTGGTGGTTCTACAGGGGTTATCTATCGCCAGTTCTCAATCACGCTGGTCACAGCAATGGTTCTGTCTCTGGTGGTGGCCTTAACCTTTACCCCTGCCCTGTGTGCGACCATTCTGAAACAGCATGATCCGAACAAGCCGCAAAGCAACAACCCGGCTGCGCGTTTCTTCCGCTGGTTTAACCATAGCTTTGACCGTGTTTCTGTGAAATATCAGGGCGGTGTCAATCGTATGACCCACCACAAGATTTTCTCCGGTATCATCTATGCGGTGGTGATCGGGATTATTGTGCTGATCTTCCAGAAACTGCCTTCTTCATTCTTACCTGATGAGGACCAAGGTGTCGTGATGACGCTGGTACAGTTGCCACCAAATGCAACCTTGGAACGTACCGATAAAGTCATCAATACCATGACAGGCTACTTCCTGGAAAATGAAAAAGATCATGTCCAATCTGTCTTCAGTGTGGCTGGTTTCTCATTCACAGGTGTAGGTCAAAACGCTGGTCTGGCATTTATCAAACTGAAAGACTGGTCTGAACGTACCACACCAGAATCACAGGTCGGTGCAATTATCCAGCGTGGTATGGCACTGAACATGATTGTGAAAGATGCGTCTTACATCATGCCATTACAATTGCCAGCAATGCCTGAACTGGGTGTATCTGCCGGCTTTAATATGCAGTTAAAAGCAGCAAGTGGTCAAAGCCATGAGCAACTTTTAGCAGCGCGTAATACTGTTCTGGGTCTGGCTGCACAAGACAAACGTCTTGCAGGTGTTCGTCCAAATGGTCAGGAAGATAACCCGCAGTACCGTGTGATTGTCGATCATGCACAAGCCGGTGCTTTAGGTGTCAGCATTTCTGAAATTAACAGCACCATGAGCATGGCGTGGGGTGGTTCGTACATTAACGACTTCCTTGACCGTGGTCGTGTGAAAAAAGTGTACGTTCAGGGTGAAGCCAGCTCTCGTATGATGCCGGAAGACCTGAACCAGTGGTATGTTCGTAACAACCGTGGCGAAATGGTTCCGTTCTCGGCATTCGCAACCGGCGAATGGACCTATGGTTCGCCTCGTCTGGAACGCTATAACGGCGTATCTGCGATGAACATTCAGGGTACACCAGCACCGGGTGTGAGCTCAGGTGATGCAATGCGCGCAATGGAAGAAATCATTGCCAAGCTTCCTGAAATGGGCATGCAAGGTTTCGACTATGAATGGACTGGTCTGTCTCTGGAAGAACGTGAGTCTGGCGCACAAGCACCATTCTTGTACGCGCTTTCACTGTTGATCGTGTTCCTGTGTCTGGCTGCATTGTATGAAAGCTGGTCAATTCCATTCTCGGTTCTTTTGGTTGTACCACTAGGTATCGTGGGTGCATTACTATTGACCTTTGGCGGTATGATTCTGTTTAAAGACCCGAACCTGTCGAATAACATCTACTTCCAGGTAGCGATTATCGCCGTAATTGGTCTTTCTGCGAAAAATGCAATCTTGATTGTGGAATTCGCCAAAGAGCTGCAGGAACAGGGTGAAGAGTTGTTTGATGCGACCCTGCATGCGGCAAAAATGCGTTTACGTCCAATTATCATGACCACCCTTGCCTTCGGTTTTGGTGTACTTCCACTAGCACTTGCTTCAGGTGCCGGTGCGGGTAGCCAGCACTCTGTCGGTTACGGTGTCCTCGGTGGTGTAATCAGTTCGACTCTTTTAGGTATCTTCTTTATTCCTGTATTCTACGTGTGGATTCGAAGTATCTTTAAATACAAACCAAAACAACAAAATCAGGAGTACAAGTCGTAATGCAAAATATATGGTCTATTACAGGTCGTAGCATTGCGGTATCTGCCCTCGCGCTTGCTTTGACTGCATGTCAAAGCATGCGTGGCCCAGAGCCCGTTGCAGAGGCAAATATCCCAAGCAGTTATACCAATGCTTCAGGTACTTCTGTAGCAGAACAGGGTTATAAAGAATTCTTTGCTGACCAGCGCCTGTTACAGGTACTGGATCTGGCATTGACCAATAACCGTGATTTGCGTACTGCCGCATTAAACATTCAGCGTGCCCAACAGGCTTATCAGATTTCTGAAAATGACCGTCTGCCAACCATTGGTGCGAGCGGCAGCGTGTTACGTCAGGATACTGGCAGTAACAACCCGCAAAGCCGTGGCGCTGTGACGACTTATAATGTCGGTCTAGGCGTAACTGCATTTGAGCTGGATTTCTGGGGTCGTGTGCGCAGCTTGCGTGATAATGCTTTAGATACTTATCTGGCGACTCAAAGTGCACGTGATGCGACTCAGATTTCCCTGATTGGTCAGGTGGCTCAAGCATGGCTCAGTTACTCATTTGCCAATGCCAATCTGGCGCTGGCTGAGCAAACGCTGAAAGCCCAGCTTGAATCTTACAACCTGAACAAGAAACGTTTTGATGTGGGAATCGATAGCGAACTTCCAGTACGTCAGGCACAGATTTCTGTTGAAACTGCACGTAATGATGTTGCCAACTATCGCACCCAGGTGGCTCAGGCACAAAACTTGTTAAATCTGCTTGTAGGTCAACCCGTACCGGCCAACCTGTTACCGGCACAACGTGTTACCCGCATTACCTCTAATGCGGCCCTAGGTGCAGGCTTACCAAGTGACCTGCTGATTAACCGTCCGGATGTACGTGCAGCTGAATACCGTCTGTCTGCGGCAGGTGCCAATATTGGGGCTGCCCGTGCACGTCTGTACCCAACCATCAGTCTGACGGGTTCTGCAGGTTTTGCATCTGCGGATCTGGGTGATCTGTTTAAATCTGGCAGTTTTGCGTGGTCTGTAGGCCCAAGTCTGGATATTCCAATTTTCGATTGGGGTACACGTCAGGCCAATATTCGTATTTCTGAAACAGATCAGCAAATTGCGCTGTCAGATTATGAAAAATCCATTCAAACTGCATTCCGTGAAGTGAATGATGCCCTGGCGGTACGTCAGAATATTGGTGACCGTATTGCTGCTCAACGCCGTCTGGTTGATGCGACCAACACGACTTACCGCCTGTCTCTAGCACGTTTCCGTGCCGGTATTGACAGCTATCTGACTGTACTGGATGCACAACGTGCTTCATATGCAGCAGAACAAGGTTTGTTATTACTTGAACAGGCGAATCTGAACAGCCAGGTTGAGCTGTACAAGAGTCTTGGTGGTGGTTTGAAAGTTAACACTTCAGACACCGTACCGTATCGCCCGTCTGTGACCGAACAGCGTCGTGCCGAACAGGCAAAATAAGCTTAATCTCTTTTTCAGAAAAGCTCACTTCGGTGGGCTTTTTTTATACGTTGGTCCAATAGCCGATATATTTTATTGAATCAAGAAATCTGTATACTCAATTGGATGAGACTTAACACTTTATAAAATGTAAATCGATGAAAAAAATATTGTTATCTGCCTTGGTAAGTTCAATTTTCTTAACCGCATGCCAACAAAAAAATACAGTAGATTCAAAACCTGAACCAACAGCGGAAACCGTCGCTGAAAAAGAAAGCTTACCGTTGATTAAGGCTAAAACTGAACGTGTACAGCTCAGTAAAAATGAAGTATGCCATCCAGCCAGTGAGGATGAGTTTGCCAGTTGCACTAAATATCATCTGCAAACAGTGAAAACGAATGTAAATTGGTTAAACCAATATTTTTTGGAGCGTTTACAAAAAGACCATGCTGAGGCTTTCGACAAATCACCTGCTGTAGAGGTCACTCTTGATCCTGAAATACCATCAACCAACTACAGTACCACTGCTGTACGTTATATCGGTCAGCATTACAATATCGCAAACTTTACATACTTTTCCGAATATTACCCAGCAGGCGCTGCACATGGTATGCATCATAGTGACTACGTTATTTTTGATCTCAATACCAAGCAGCGTTTAAGCCTGAATGATATTTTGGCACCTGCAAGCAAAGAAAAACTCAAAACTGAACTTTACGAACATAATCGTGAGTGGCTTGAACAACATCATATTGAGCAAAATGCATTTGAAGTAAGTGATAATTTCTATTTCAATGCCAATGGAATTGTATTTGTCTATCCATTGTATGAATTGGCTTCTTATGCAGAAGGTATTACTGAACTTGAACTTCCCTATTGGTCAGCTCAAGGGGTGATCCAAACAAAGTATTTACCCCAGCTGCCTGAGTCATCTGAAGAAATTTATAATGACTAAACTATCTATTTTAAGTGTAATAATAATCAAAGTATTTTTTCTAATTTAGGGATATGAATGTTACTCAGCAATCTGGAATCTGTACCGGGACATACCATTCGCCAACAGATTGATGTGGTTTATGGCAGTACTGTGCGCAGTAAGCATGTTGGACGTGATTTACTGGCCGGCCTGAAAAATATTGTCGGTGGCGAGTTGACCGCTTATACCGAATTACTGGAAGAATCCCGTCAGGAAGCCATGAACCGAATGATTGAAAAAGCTCGCAGTATGGGTGCCAATGCGATTGTAGGTATCCGTTTTTCTACCTCAAATATTGCCCAAGGTGCTTCTGAGCTGTTTGTTTATGGCACAGCAGTCATCGTTGATCCCGTCATGCCTAAACTGCCTGATCCATTTCCACAGGCGAACTAATGCATGGACGGATTGATTATACAGATTGTCATTTTTGCCATTCTGTTCAGTGTGGGTTTCGGTTTTGGTCGCTATAACGAACGCAAGCATCTGCAATATCTGGATGAACAGGAACAGCGTTTGGCTTATATCCGGGTCAATAATAGCCGTTTCATCGAATCTACATTCCCCGGCCATATGATCAGCAGCAATGTGGTGATTTCACATGATTACTTTAAATATGCGATTGCTAATGTGCAAAACATGTTAGGTGGCCGTTTGACCAGTTATGAGAGTGTCGTTGAACGGGCACGACGTGAAGCTATAGTACGATTAAAACTGGAAGCAGAAAAAATGGGTGCTGACCAGATTATGGGAATCCGCCTCAGTACGACTGAACTTGGCATGCAAGGCGGTATGGTTGAAGTCTTTGCTTATGGCACTGCAATTCAGACCTGGTAATTATGCTTCTGCAAGCTTCTCTACAAATAGAATTCCATTCAGGTGGTCAATTTCGTGCTGTACAATTCGTGCCGGAAAGCCTTTGAACACTTGAACCATTTCATTTCCCTCTAAGGTAAAATAACGCACCTCAACCTCTTCTGCTCGAGCTACCCTCCCTCTTTGCTCGGGCACACTTAAACAGCCTTCCTCACCCAATACTTGTGTAGCTGAAGTACTGATAATCTCCGGATTGATCATGGTCACGGCTTCCATATACGGCGCATCCGGATAACGTAAATTCGGCCGTGATGCGACAATAATAATGCGTTTAGACACATAAACTTGCGGTGCTGCAATGCCCACGCCCTGACGTTGTTGCATGGTCTCCATCAAGGCGCTGTTAAATTGCCGCAACCAGTCACTGTCAAATTCAGCCTGTGTGACCGGACTGGCAATTAGGGTTAAAATGGCCTCACCTTGCTGTGCCACCGCCAAGGTATTTGTCATCGCGCTTTCCTGTATTTTTTTCATTTAACTCTATCTTAGAGGGAAAATTACAGAATGAACATCATACTAAAATGAATAAATACGTCTAAAAAAGATAAGCTGGGTTTTAAGTAATATGTCGAAATCCAGCTTATTTTTGCCTTAATAACTTCACTTAACAGGAAAATAATTAATCAAAATATTCCAAATAATTTCGTTCGTTCAAATTTTAATAACTTTTAGTTTAGATTAAACAAAGAAAGATTGATTATTCAAGAAAATAACCCTTCTTTAAAATCAGCATTCAAGTCATGGATATTAAATAATGGAACGACCACATGAATGCACAACCCTATCTGAGCCGTGCTGATAAACGCACCCTCGGACTATCGTCCCTAGGTGGCGCACTGGAATTCTATGATTTTGTCATTTATGTGTTCTATGCCAAACTAATTTCCGAACTGTTCTTTCCAAGTACCCTGAGTCCATTTTGGGCCATGCTGAATACCTATGGCATCTTTGCCGCAGGCTATTTCTTCCGCCCACTCGGTGGTGTGGTGATGGCACATTTTGGGGATCTGATCGGTCGTAAACGTCTATTCAGTCTATCCATCTTGCTGATGGCGCTACCGACCCTCATGATCGGGATCATGCCAACCTTTGAAAGTATTGGTTATGCTGCACCATTACTGCTGCTATTGATGCGTGTTATTCAAGGTATTGCGATTGGCGGTGAAATTCCGGCTGCCTGGACCTTTGTGTCAGAGCATGTGCCAGAACGCCGAATTGGGATTGCCAATGGTTTGCTGACTGCCGGCCTATCGCTCGGGATTCTACTTGGTGCCCTAATGTCGCTATTTATTTCACTTCAGTTCACTGAAGCGGAAATCAAAGACTGGGCTTGGCGCGTTCCTTTCATTCTGGGTGGGATTTTCGGTTTTGTGGCACTGTACCTGCGCAGTTATTTGAAAGAAACTCCAGTCTTTAAAGCCATGCAGGCGAAAAAAGAACTGGCGAAAGAATTACCAGTCAAACAGGTACTATTAAGCTACAAAACTGCTGTAGGCATTGGGATGTTATTTACCTGGTTCCTGACCGGCTGTGTAGTAGTGTTAATTCTGGCGATGCCGAATTTACTGGTGGCCAGTTTTGGCTTCGAACGTGCTGATGCATTCAAGATGCAAAGTGCTGCGATCCTGATGCAAATGCTCGGCTGCATTATCGCTGGTGTACTGGCTGACCGTTTCGGTGCAGGCAAGGTAATTTTACTTGGCTCTATATTTGTAGCGGCAATGGCCGGGATTTTTTATCACAGTCTGGGTCATGTTGAAGCGTCAACGGTGTTCATGCTTTACATGTTGCTCGGTCTAAGCTCAGGAACCGTGGGCATGGTGTCCTATAGCATGGTGAAAATGTTCCCGGCACAAATCCGTTTCAGCGGAATTTCATTTTCCTATAATCTGGCCTATGCGATTGCAGGTGGAATCACCTTGCCACTGGTGCAATGGTTGAGCCTGTATAGCAATATTGGCGCCCTGTACTATATCTGGACTGTGTGTCTAGTGACCCTATTCACTGCCCTGCTTTACCGCAGCAAATTTGAAAAAACAGCCTAAAATAAAAAAGAGCCTGACTCAAAGGCTCTTTTTCTAATCGTAAAAATACGAGCTTAAGCTGTCAGATTCTTGCGTAGCTCATCTTCCACGATGCTGATCTCGATTTCACTGAACTTACGGATTTCACCTTCGGCATGTTTTTCTAGCATGCCACCGACCAAAGGCACTTTCACATTCACCGTCCAGTTCAACAGGAACTGGATCTGCTGTTCATCACCTGTAACGGCACGCTGACATTTGGCTTCAATTGGCAGATTGGCACCTAGTTCCACAACAGAAGTCATTTCTTCTAAATTGCTGACATCGGTACGTTGCAAGCGAAATGCATCTTTTAGCAGTTTTTTGGCAATATCTGGGATTTTGACATCCAGATTGTAGGCACGTTTCAGGGTATACAGGTGTCCCTGCTTTTCTGAAACCAGAATTTCCATATTTTGAGCAGGGATCCGATGACAAACCGCTTCATGCAAACTGATGTCATTTGCCAGACGTTTAAACTCATCAATCGAAACACCGCGAATAATTGCATTTACGGTAAACTGGTGGGCCATATCTATTTTCCTTATTTTTATTAGGGGTTATGGACTCAAATTAAGTCAAATGAATCATCTGACAGAGAAGATAAGCTATTTAAGTCAATTTTACATCGGCTGTCATTATTTTTTATTGAGAAAAATTGGCATTGAGGTCAATGTTTCCAGGCAATTTTTGCAGATATACAGGGTCCACAGCTGAGTAAAAGCTGAACTTCACGATACTCAATGACCGCATGAAATTCTTCTGCCCCATCATCTAGGCCGGAAGCATACCAGACCGTACCCGCAGGAAATTTCTTTAACCAGCTGGCCTTATAAAAATCAGAAACGGAATCAAACAGTAAATAGTGTTCCGGTTCAGCTTCAACCTGAGTCGCTAAAGCCATAAATTTCTGTAATTGTGCCTGATGAAAATCAATCAGCATGAGGCAGCCCTTCCTTTTGTATGAGGCGATTACATGCCATATAGGTAAGCATAGATGTCATTTACGACTCGTGAGTTTTGACATCATGGCTTAGATCAGATTAAAAATAATATAGATTCACCTCCCCTGATTCAATCCACGTATAAGGATATCCAGTATGCAACAAGGAAAAGTTCAGGTTGAAACCGTGCAGTTTCTGGCAGAAGATGGCTATACCTTAACCGGCAAGCTTTACCGCAGTGAATATGCCAAAGCCAATATTGTCATCGCCTGTGCGACAGGTGTTCCCCAAGCTTTTTACCGGCGCTTTGCCGATTATGCAGCACATGCAGGTTTTCAGGTACTGACTTTTGATTATCGCGGGGTGGCTGATTCTGCACCTAAACGGTTAAAGAATTTTAAGATGTCCTATCTGGACTGGGGACAATATGATCTTAGCGCTGCGATTGATTATCTCAGCCAAACCGGTCTGGATGTTTATATGATTGGCCATTCCTATGGCGGACAGGCCTTGGGATTAAGCAAATATCATGATCGCATTGAAGCAATGTACTGCTTTGGCACCGGTGCTGGCTGGCATGGTTATATGCCTTTAACTGAAAGAATCAAGGTTCAGGTAATCTGGAATATTGTTTTTCCACCGATGGTGGCAGTGACAGGCTATTTGCCATGGAGCCGTTTAAATATGGGCGCTGACTTGCCACGTGATGTTTATCGTCAGTGGCGAAAATGGTGTAAAAATCCGACCTATTTCTTTGCCGATCCTGAATTGAAAGACCTGCATACCCATTATGCCGCGGTAAAAACACCTATTTATGCCGTAGCCGCGCTTGATGATGCCTGGGCCTTACCTGAATCCAGACAGGCTTTTATGCAACATTACCGTCAGGCCTCGTTGCATTATATTGATATTCAGGCGACCGATTATGGACTCAAACACATTGGACATATGGGTTATTTCCGTCAGGGCGCAGAACAGCTCTGGGATGAAGTGCTCGCTAAGTTCAGTGAATTACATCAACTCAAAAATGCAGCTTGATTTTAGTCTCTAGAGTATTTAAGCATTTAGCTGCTTAAGCATAATATGCCTGTTGAATATCGGTTCTGATTTCCTGACGGTGTTCCTCGCCGAAACGGTCGACATGGGCATAAAATACCCCATAACGGCCGACATAATATTCCAGTGACTGGTCATAAAAATTCCAGAAAATTGACCATTCGCCTAAATCCATCTGACGGATTTGTGTACCGGTATGCATCGGCATCTTACGGAGCAGTTCCTGCTGTAACTGCTCTGCTTCATTGCGATCCTGAATCTGAACCTGATGTTGGAAAAATAATTGCGCCACATCATCAAACAGTTCCAGCTCATAGGCATCGACCACGTGCAAGGTTTCCTGAGACTCAGGTTGACTCTCTTCAGTACTACTGGAAATCGGACCCTTTTTTTCGACACGTTTACTCTTTACATACCGCTGGGTTTTATAGATTTTCATGCCGATAAACCACATCGCATAAATTATCAGGGCTAGACATGAAAAAATCAGGAATTTAAGCATCATTGATCATCTCGTGTGGTTAATTTTATTTTTATCACGGTCTGCCAATTCTTGATTTGGCGATCTTCTTTTAACTTAACACAAGTCTATTTTTTGTACAGCAAACATAAGGATTTTTTTAGATCTTCTTGGATTTTTTCTTCGGTTGAGCCTTATTTCCCAGTATTCAATTTGAAATAAGGATCTAAAATCTTTTTTAAAATTAGACTTAATCCAGGAGGCCAATATTGATCAGGATAAATAAATCAGACAAATCACTACAGAATCGATCATCAACTCTAGATTCTTTAGCAAATGCACTCAAAAAGCTACACGATTGGTATTTGTTTTTCTGATCATTTTCCTTCAAATAAAAGGTCCCTCTTTATGGTCGAGTAAATGAATAAAATTATGATTCGTGAAGGGAAGATTCAAGATATACCTCAAATAATTCAGGTCATCCACGACAGTATTCAATCCTGTATTTTGGATCATCAACGTGAAGACAGCGTGATCCAGCGCTGGCTGGAGCAGTTTAATCACGCCCAGTTAATTGTGGAAATGCTTTATAACGACTGCTGGGTGTATATTTTAAATGATCAGATTGTCGGCTTTTTGCTGGTCAGTGACACTGGAGAAATCCTGATGCACTATGTGGCTGCACGTTTCCAGCGACTCGGGTTTGGCACCCAGCTTTTTGATCAGATGCACAAATCCTTAGTGCGTAAAAATATCCATAAAATTAAAGTCCAATCGACTCAAACGGCTTTAAGTTATTATCAAAAAAATGGATTTTTCTCACCGAATCCTCAATCGGAAAATGAAGAAAATTATCATTTATATAAATACGCTTTTTAAAATTAAAACTTTTTTATGTCATTTTAAGTTGATCTCGCCCTGCCTGCTTAGCCGCATATAACTGTACATCTGCCGCTTTCATCAGTGCATGAATATCTGGATATGGATGTGTTTGATCCATCCAGGAAATGCCCATACTGACCGTGACATAGGATTTATCATCTGTGCGATTTAAATGTTCAAATTGCTGTTCGCGAATCTTGATTAAGACTTTTTCCAGAGATTGAAATGCTGCCTGGACAGGTACATCAGTAAGTAGAATCGCAAATTCTTCTCCACCATAGCGGGCTAAATACGCGGATTCGGGGAGTACCGTCTGAATGACCTTGACCAGATTCTGTAAAATTTCATCTCCTTTTAAGTGCCCATAATAATCATTGTAGTTTTTAAAATAGTCGACATCGAGCATGGCAAAAATCAGTGTACTGTGTGGATGTTGCTGACAGTATAAAAACTGCTGCTGGATTTGGTCATTTAAAGCACGGCGGTTAAAGGCACCCGTCAAAGCATCAATATTCACCTGATGTTCGAGTTTGGCATTCAGTTCACGTAATTGCTCGGTACGTGCTTTGACTTTCTGATCGAGTGAATTATTTAACTCTTTCAGATTCATATTCAACTGCTCTGTCGCATAGGTTTGATGGGCATAATTTTGCGACTGCTGAAACATAATGATCACGGCATACAGACTGGTCGAGATAAAAGACAGATGCACACTTTCAATCACATTGATCAGCAATAAATAGTCATTTATAAAGGTCAGACATAGAAAAATGACCGCATAGAGAGTTAAGCGCGAATAATTGTCTTTATGATGCAAAGTCTGATAAAAGCCATAGATAAAATTGGCCACCACGACTATCCCGAAAATCGCGCTATACAAGGCCAGACGTTGAAAAGTTTCCGGATCGGTCAACAGGGTTACGGCACAGTTCAGTAGTAAAAATCCTGCTGCAACGCCATAAATGAATCGATGCAAATAGCGCTGATTAAACAGGTACATATAACTGAGGAAAAATAGAATCGCCAGGAAAGTGAACAGATATTCCAGGCGTGTTCCCCATAGCCAACCGAGCTTAGTCACGATCGAATAGGCATACGGCGCTGCAAAAAAGTTATGCAGGGCCAGAAAAATAATGAACAAGCCAAAGATAAAAATACTTTTGCTATTGCGTTCGGTTGAACCCCTGAACATCGAAAAAAGAATCGTAAAAAAACCCACCCCAAGCACCAGTCCACAGACTATACTGATGCTCATCATAAGCTGCTGATACTGACGGTTAATAGTTCCGGCTGTTCCAATGCGTATAGGCTGTTCAATCCCGCCATGCAGATGGGTATAGTTTGAGGCCTGAATACTCATGGTGAAATATTCACTCTCAGGAACAAAATAACCGATTCGAGGAGCCCTTTCATTTCTCTGCTCTTCCGCTGTTTTCGCAATTTCCCCATGCCGCAGAATAAATTTTCCATCGATATAGATTCGATAGGCACCATATTCAGCCGGAATATGCACAGCGATCCGACGTCCGATAAATTCTGATGGAATTTTGAAATGTCCGATAAAGGTTCCATAGCCAATATTTGAACCGGTCAGGTCTTTAAATGAAGCGGGTAATTGAACCTCTTGCGGAGTAAGTACGGAACTTGGTTCAGTAATAAACTGGTTTGGATAAAACTGCCAATTTTGGGGCAATTGGCTACTATGATCTTCAGTAAAGTGAATTTCGGAAATATGCGGTTGACTGTGCTGCGTGACAGAGGAAGATTCAAGAGATGCCTGGGCGAAAACTGGAATCATCACTAATAGGACCCAGCTAATGCTCCAAATCAATATTACAGAATAGACATTCCTTATCATGTTTTGCAAAGACAGTATTTTCCTGAAAAGTGCTTTATTCTTCTTATAATCTACGTCGAATAACAGAGAGTGCAAAGCTTTTTTTGTAGTTCATCGGATGAAGTCCATCTAGCTATGACTTCACCCGTTCAGCATTCATTCATAACAATGAATGAAGCTTATGGCAGTAAATTAATCACGTGTTTTAACATCATACAGTTCGATTTCAAAAATCAGGTTGGAATTGGCCGGGATAATATTACCCATTTTACGTTCGCCATAAGCCAAGTGAGCAGGCACGATCAATTTACGCTTACCGCCTACTTTCATACCGATAATCCCTTGATCCCAGCCCTTGATCACACGGCCAGTGCCAATCACGGTTTCAAAATAGTTACCACGATCCAGTGATGAATCAAACTTGGTGCCATCTTCTAGCCAGCCGGTATAGTGAGTTGTAATAAGCGCGCCCTTAACCGCTTCTTTCCCTTCACCCACTTTCAAATCAATAATTTCTAGCTCTTTGGTCATGACCAATATCCTTCATTTTGCAAATAGCCCTAGTATAAACACGATTAAGCCAAATTCCTCAGACTTTCACTCCAATGGATCAAAAGCTGAGTTCCTGAATCTTGTTATCCTGTAATAAATACTGGGTTAATTTCTGGTGATTTTTAGCCGAACCCATCAGGATCCAGCGGCCTGTGATCCGTCGGTCGATTTTTTGCTGGCTGGAATGAATGACTTTTAATTTGTATTGTTTAAACAGTTTTTCATAATGATCCGGCTCATGCTGCTCAAAAGGACAGACAATTTCGTAGTTACGTTCTTGATTCAGATGCTCAATCCCACGTTGCACATAGACCAATAGTACCAGCACCACCAGCACAATCACCGTTGCCCAGACACTTAACAGTTCATAGCCGGCACCGACTGCCATGCCCAGTGCAGCAGTCATCCAGATCGTGGTCGCAGTGGTAATACCAGAAATCCGGTTATCATCTTTTAAAATTACTCCGGCTCCCAGAAAACCCAGACCGGTTAAAACATTGGCTGCCAGACGGTCGGGGTTGGCGACGCCGATTTTTAAGGAAATAATAGTAAATAGACAGGAACTCAGACTGACCATGATCATGGTGCGCAGTCCGGCAGATTTACTGTGATATTCCCGTTCTGCCCCAATAACTGCACCAATCACGACTGCTAACAGCAAATCATAAAGTTCATGATACATGCTTCGTCCCTGGACCTTATTATTGTCTCCAGATATACGAAATATTGGGGCGAGGATACAAGTCGAAACTTGCATCCTTGTGAGTTGTTATTGTAACTTTTCCCATTCAATTACAGCTTGGGCCTGATCACCGATCAGGGTCCATTCACCATCCATGATATTTAGTTGCAGCTGCATGGTACGTTCACATAACTGTTGTACCGCTTCAGTGCTGGCGGTTGAAATTTTCCAGACCTCAACATTTGATAAAGTTTTCAATTTGGAATTACGTTTATACCATTCATCAACTGAAGAACCATAAGCAACTACTGCGACCTGCTTGCAACGCGCACTGGCTTTCTTGACTTTATCTTCGTCAGGACAACCCACTTCGATCCATTTCAATAATTGGCCAGTCAGGTCTTTTTCCCACAACGCTGGCTCATCAGTCTCAAACAGGTCTTTGGTAAATTCAAGTGCCTCGCCAGCAAAACGTGCATAAGCCAGAATACGTACCATCAGACGTTCAATGGTTTCCGAAGGATGCAGCGCCATCGTCAACTGATAGTCTTCATAACGATGGGTATCCATATCGGCAACATTCAAATCTGCCTTATAAATTGTCGCTTTTAACGCCATAACATAATCCTCAAATTTGGCGCCTAGCATATAAGATTTATTGCATTTTTGCTGGACAGATTTCGTCTTATCCAGCTATTTTCTCTGCGCAGATTTGAAGCTATTTTTCCTGATCAATCCGGCATTGCATTAAGGCGGTTTCAAATTCCAGCCAGTCACGTGAGGTCTGGTAAATCACTTCTACCCGGTTATCAATGCCTTCTTCGGCAGACTGATAATTAAACTGATCAGGATTGAAATTAAAGCTTTTCCAGCCCTGATTGGTATTAAAAATCCCTTTGATTCTGAGCCAGTCCTGCTGCTCACAAAGCAAATCCAGCAGATCATAAAAATCAAATTGCCAGCGTTTTGGCAATTTCCAACCTGCCACCTGATAGCCTTGTGCACTTTCTACATAATGATAAGGCAACTGATGTACGATAGCTGGCACCTCTCCCAACACTTGGCGCTGTTGCTTGAGCAGTGGCTGGATCTGCCGTGGAGTACCCTGATAATCCTGTTTGATTTGCTCAATATCCAGCTGTCCGTTTTCTATCATCAGCCAGTGCTGGGCATATGGCTGATACTCAGCCTTGAGTTCAGTTAAAGCAGCATGATCAGTTTCAGTCATCAAGTCAGCATGGGAAATGACCACGATATTGGCAACTTTCAGCTGATCCGCATACAGGTTTTGATGCGTCCAGTCCCGATCATGTAAACGTGAAC
Source organism: Acinetobacter sp. YH12041 (assembly GCF_013419975.1). Lineage (NCBI taxonomy): Bacteria > Pseudomonadati > Pseudomonadota > Gammaproteobacteria > Moraxellales > Moraxellaceae > Acinetobacter > Acinetobacter sp. YH12041. The sequence continues at coordinate 96,559 of NZ_VOZC01000003.1, forward strand.
CATCGACTACCGTGACCAAAGCCTGCATTTTCAAATGACTCTGCCAATGCGGTTCGGTGAGCTGTTCCAGCAATTGCCCGGGATGTCCGAGTCCTGTAGGTTCAATAAATAGCCGGTCCGGTTTAGTTTCTGACAATAGCCGGGACAACGCAATCTGCATTGGCAACTGACTGCTACAACATAAACAGCCGCCGAGCAATTCTTTTACTGCATAGCCCTGATCCTGAGGCAATAATTGCTGGTCGACGCCAATCTGACCAAATTCATTCATCAGCACAGCCCAGACTTCCTGCTCCGGTTTCTGGCTCAGTAAATATTTTAATAAAGTGGTTTTACCGGCACCCAAGAATCCGGAAATGATGTGTACAGGAATAGGCTGCTGAGCGGCAAGAACTTTCAAAATTGATTCTCAAAGGTAGAATTAGAAGTAGTAAACCTGACTATTATAGAACACTGGACTCTTGCAAAAATGTTCATTCTTGGATGATTAGATTCTATTTAACTCAGTGTAAATAAAAATAGCAGCCTGTAATAAGTACTTTTTAACGTTAACTAGTTCACTTAAACGCTATATTTGAAATATTTACACACATTTCCAGCTAACAATCTCCTATACATTTAACAGAAGAAAACAAATTTCCAATGATTGTATTTGCTTGGTTAACAGCTTCGTGCGGCTTTTGTTAATTGCTTTGCTCCATAAAATTTTCATGCTTAGGATGAATTCCTGCGGGATTGATGTGATGGTCATTCGGCAGTTTATAAATGTAATAAAAAGGATGCTCAACATGAAATATGCACAAATCTTACTTGCAACAACACTTACTGCAGCCGCAGCTACCAGTTTTGCAGCAAACAATACCACTGACACGAAGACCACTGAGGAACAGAAAGTCACTGTGACAACTCAGGAACTTCCTGCAACGAATAATCCAAATCCAAATGTAACCACGGCTGGACCTGCTGACCAGCCTGCTGCGTCTGAAGCTGCTACAGAAGACAAAGATGGTAAAAAAACGACTAAGTCGACATCGACTCGTTAATCAGGTTTAAAGCAACATCTCGTACAGTAAATCTCCAGTAGGTTCAACCTATGCTGCCGGATGTAGACTGAGGCTGAATCATGCAACTGCGTGATTCAGCTTTTTTATATGTTATAGGCTGTTCACTATAGCCAAAAATGATCATAGGATTCATTCATCTTATGAATAAATTTAAATATTATCATTTATTATCAATAACTTATTAAAATTAAAATCTTTTCAACTAAATATTTTTGATAGACATAACCTATTATGGACTAGCTTGTTTAGCGCCATTGATTGTTCCTTAATAGTCTCAATCCTGAATTAATTGAATGGACATTCGCTATGAGCAATACAAATTACACCACTGAAGTGGCGATTTTGGGGGCTGGCCCGGTAGGTTTAACGATTGCCAACTATTTAAGCAAACAGGGTATACAAGTCACCGTAGTTGAACAGCTAGATAGTCTGATCGATTACCCGCGTGCCATCGGCATTGATGATGAATCCTTGCGTACCATTCAATCTTTGGGACTGGTTGATCAGGTCTTGCCGCATACGACCCCTAACCATGCCATGCGCTTCCTGACACCCAAAGGCCGTTGCTTCGCAGACATTCAGCCACTAACTCGTGAATTTGGTTTCTCCCGCCGTAATGCTTTCATTCAACCTCAAGTAGATAATGTTCTGCTAGAAGGCCTCAAACAATATAAGAAAACTGAAGTACTGTTCTCTCGCCATCTGACGCATTTCAGCCAGGATGCTGAGGGTGTAACTTTAAATGTTCAGACTAAAGACGGTGGCGCAGAAGTTATACATGCCCAATACCTGATTGCCTGTGATGGTGGTAACTCTTATGTACGCCGTACGCTGAATATTCCATTTGAAGGTGAAACTGCACCAAATCAGTGGATCGTGATTGATATCGATAATGACCCATTGGCAACCCCACATATTTATCTATGCTGTGACCCCGTACGTCCTTATGTATCGGCTGCCTTGCCGCATGGCATTCGCCGCTTCGAATTCATGGTCATGCCAGGCGAAACTCAGGAAGAACTCAGCAAACCGGAAAATATTGCCAAACTGTTGTCTAAAGTTTTACCAAATACCGACGGTATTGAAGTGATTCGTCAACGTGTCTATACCCACAATGCACGTATTGCAGATAAATTCCGTGCTGACCGCATTCTGCTCGCTGGTGATGCTGCGCACATCATGCCGGTATGGCAAGGCCAAGGCTATAACAGCGGTATGCGTGATGCCTTTAACTTGGCCTGGAAAGTTGCATTGGTGATCCAGGGTAAAGCAGGCCATGAATTACTGGACTCTTACCAGGTAGAACGTAAGGATCATGCCAAAGCGATGATCGATCTTTCAGTCATGGCAGGCCACGTCCTTGCTCCACCAAAAAAATGGCAAGGCTTTGTTCGTGACGGTATTGCTTATGCATTGAACTATATCAAGCCAATCAAACAGTACCTGCTGGAAATGCGCTTTAAGCCTATGCCGAAATATCATAATGGTGCCCTGCTGGCCAATACTCAAAAAGACTCTCCAGTCGGCAAGATGTTTATTCAGCCGCAGGTGAAACTGGAGTCTGGTGAAACTGTATTACTCGATGAAGTGATTGGCAATGACTTCGCCATCATTGCTTGGGGTGTGGATCCAAAATGGGGCTTAAGCAAAGAAACGATACAACAGTGGAAAAGATTGGGTGTGAAATTTATCCAAGTCATTCCTGCGGTTCAATTGTCCAACCAACAGCGCAAGAAATACAAAGATGTGATCACCATTGGTGATATTGGTACGGACATTCGTACCTGGTTCGGCAAGACCAAGGACTCTATCGTCATCCTGCGTCCAGACCGCTTCGTGGCAGCCTTAGCGATTCCACAATCTATGGAAAGCACAAGTCAGGCGCTATTTAACAAGCTCCATGTCAAATAATTGACCTCAGTCAAAAAACCACGCTACGGCGTGGTTTCCTATTTATAGATGAACATAAAAGCTAAGTCCGGTATTGCTTAAACCATGAAATATCTTTGAGAGAATCACGACGTGCCATCTGCTGTAGGAAAGGTTTAAATTCTTCCAACGGCGGTAAAATTTTGGTACTAATCGCGAAGATCAGACAATAGGCTACATATAGATCTGCAGCAGAAACTTTTTCACCTAAAAGATAAGGCTTGGCCTGCGACAAGCCTCGTTTAAGAAAATCAAATACCGCGGCTTCGTTACCAAAACTTAAACTGGTTCGGACCTTTTCAATCTGTTCTTGGGGTACCAGTAAATTTTTTACATCAATATATTCAGTCAGTGGCCCATGACAGAAGAAAATCCATTTTAAATAAGTACCACGCTTGGGATCATCTAAAGCGGGTGCCAATCCTTTGTCCTGATACTTATCTGCCAGATAGATAATGATGGCAGCCATTTCTGAAATCACGATGCCTTGATCAACCAGACAGGGAACTTTACCCATCGGATTGATCTGAAGATATTCAGGTTGATGCATATCTTTAAAAGGAACTTCCACCTGCTCAAGCTGGTCTTCAATCTGTAGTTCTTTAAGTATAGGCAGCAAGGTCATGCCACGTGACTGAGGGTTGTTATAGAGCTTCATCATTCTGCTTCAACCGATTTCTTATTTTTTGAATTTCAGTATAAAGCGATTTTCCTCTGCGATTAAAAAGCATGTGCTACAGATCATTTCTGTAGCACATTTCATTTATGGAAGATCAATAATTTACTTAAAAAGGTCTACACAAAACTTTTCTTTAAGCACTTTCAGAATCAGTTCAATCGCAGGATGCTGGTTATTTTTACGGTAACTGACATAGAGAGCAATCATCGGTAAAGGTTCCAGCGTTTTCTTCACCACAATATTATCGCCGAGTAAAGGAATCACATAGGCTGGTACCAGACTCCAGCCAACCCCCATGCCGACCAGGTTGACATTCAGCAGAATATTGGTGGAATACTGCACCACATTCACGTTCAGTTTCGACTGCCTAAAGAAATCATCAATAATCTTATGCAGCTGTGGTGAAGCCTGCTCATCACTAATCACAAAGTCCTGATTTTCAAACTTCTTGATACTGACATAGGGCATTTTTGCGACTGGAGAATTTTTCGGCACAATCAGCGCCAGTGGCTCATCAAAAATCTGAACGGATTCAAACTCATTCGACTGATCCTGATAACGGGTAAAGGCAATATCAATACTGCCCTGTCTTAGCGCGCTAAACTGTTCTGCATCGGTCAGGCTATGAAACAGTGCTTTCAGTTCAGGAAAATGTGCACGGATATTCGGCATGATATAAGGAAAAATTTTCATTTCCGCGACCGGTACGAAGCCGATATTCAGCTGACCCTTATGCGCATGTGCGATCTGTCGAGCTGCCTGCACGGCACGTTCTGCATGTTCCAAACTCAGTAAAGCTTCCTTTAAAAAAGCCTGTCCAGCCTCGGTCAGCTCAACCTTGCGGTTATTCCGCTCCAGCAACTGCGCATCCACTTCACGCTCCAGATCCTTAATCTGCTGACTGAGTGAAGGCTGAACAGTATTCAGTTTTTCAGCTGCCCGGGTGAAATTCAGCTCTTCAGCCACTGTAACAAAATAGCGTAAATGTCTTAATTCCATTTTATTCTTCCGGTAAGGATGCTGAAATCGAAAGTTGCTTCCTGGCCACATATTGACGGTAGATCAATAAAGTGAAAATCACCATCACTGCACAGAACATATAGGTCTTTTCAAAACCGTATTGCGCAATGATCATACCCATCACTACTGAACCCCCTGCCAGTCCAATATCAAACAGGGTAAAAAAGGTAGAAATTGCATGGCCCATACGCTGTTTTTCGACAGATTGAATCGCTAGAGTTTGTAAACATGGAAATAATGAACCGTAACCAATTCCGATAAATACCGCAGACAACCACATGATCCATTGGCTGGACATGACACTGACAATCATCATGCCAATCGCAAAGAAAATAAAGGAAGGATAGATAACTGCACTTGGCCCTTTACGGTCGTAAATTTTGCCCACCCAAGGCCGTACCAACAACATTGAGGCAGCAAAAACAATAAAGAAGATGCCGGTATAAGCCAATAGCTGCTTGGTTTCACTAAAGGGCGTGATAAAACTCATGATGCTGGAGTAAGCAAAAGCGGTGAGCAGAGCCACAAAACTGACTGCCAGCACTTTGACTTCAATAATGTCATGCAGGCTGAATTTTGCTTTTTCAGCTATTTTGATCTGATGTTTTGGTAATTCGGTAATTTTCAACATGAAGGAAAAGATCAAGCCGATAGAGATAATCACGGCAAGCAAGCCAAATAGCACTTTAAAGCTAGTAAACTGAACGATGGTTAAGGCCAGTAATGGACCAAATACCACGCCCAGATTGGTCGACATGACAAAATAGCCCATGCCCTCGCCCTTACGTTGTTCAGGAATAAACTCATTCGCGACAGGAACGGTGACCGTCGTCAGTATGCTGAACCAGATCCCATGTAAGAAACGCACTGCCAATAATGACCACATGCTATCGACCAGCAGATAACTAAAGGAAAATAAGGCAAAAATAACTCCGGCTCCGCGCATTGCCAATTTCTTGCCGAGTTTCTCGATGATCATGCCAGAAAAAGGTCGAATGGCGATGGATGAAACTAAGAACAGAGTCAAAGCCAAACCTGCTTCTTTGACTGATCCGCCCAGATCTTTCATGATATAAACCGGCAGAATGGTCAGTAAGGCAAAGTAATAGACAAACAGGAACAGATTATTCAATAAACACAGAATAAAGGAGCGATTCCATAAGCGCTCAGGACTAGCAGACATAACACGCAACTTTTAAAGCAAATTTAAGAACTGACTAAACTCAGGGAGAAATCAAAGCTGGGCTTAAGGCCAGATCTACCAGATTCTGGATATATTGATCATCCGGCATGCGGTTGAAAAAAATGATCTGGTAATGAATCGGTCCGTATAAGGTGTCCAGCATCAGATCAAAAGGATAATCCGCACGTAATTCTCCACGCTCGATGGCCTGTTGGATCAATTGATGGGTTTGTTTTCGACGTGGTAACAGATATTGCTGAAAAAAGTCTGCAGCCAGCTCCCGATGATTGGCCATAACGACCAGCAAAGCACGGCCTACTGGATGATTAAGTGCCTGAACCAATAGAGTTAGCTGTTGAACCAGATTGCTGCGCAGGCTTTGTGAAGCATCCAGTTCAAATACCCCTGCTGTGCGCTGCTTAAACGCATCCAGTACCACTTCAGATTTATGTTTCCACCAGCGGTAAATCGTAGATTTGCCAACCCCTGCCCGTGCAGCCACATCTTCAATGGTTAGCTGATGATATTCACCTTCTGCCAGTGCATCCGAAACCGCCTGCAGAATACTGTGCTGACGCCGTGAACATTTTTCTTCTTCACTCATGCTTAAAACCAAAAAACAAAACGATACGTATCGTTTCATATTAGATTAAAAAAGAAGCTTAAGCCAGAGTTGAATGAATTTTTAGCAAAAAAAAAGACCTCACATTGAAGGTCTTTTTAACAAGCAAATTAAGTTTAGCATTTAGCTATGTGCTGATTTTTTATAGATACTGCATGAAGGATGATGGTTTTCCTGCAGACGGGCAACTTTACGTTGTTCAGCTGCTTCAAAACGGCAACGTTTCCAGTCATTGTCCAGATTCAGTGGGGGAATCTGTTTAGGCTTACCATTTTCATCAACAGCGACCATTGTAAAGTAGCAACTATTGGTATGGCGTACAGTACGTTTCTGAATATTTTGTGCTTCTACACGAATGCCAATTTCCATGGAAGTACGACCTACATGGTTCACACTTGCCAGGAAAGTCACTAGCTCACCGACATGAATCGGTTCTTTGAAATTTACTTTGTCTACAGACAGGGTTACGACATAACTACCCGAATAGCGACTCGCACAAGCATAAGCAACCTGGTCCAATAATTTCAGAATTGTTCCACCATGTACATTTCCTGAAAAGTTCGCCATATCTGGCGTCATAAGAACCGACATCGTTAACTCTGACTGGTCATCCGATGCTGTTGCAATTTGATCTAAAGGGGCCATCGTTTTCTCTGAACTCTTTGAATGACAATGATATAGACCATTATTATAGCGTTTTTGACCTAAATAAAATGTTCAATTCGGCAAATAAAACATCATAATTCTTGATATGAAATTTTTCTTCATACAAAAAAAAAGATATTTCTCTAAGGATTCATAGAAATCATCGGAAAGTTATTTTCAGTAACTATAAAATAAACAGGAATTTATCCACTAAATTATTTTCTTGAATCAATGCACTGTGATGAAGAGATTTTCCATTAAGCATGCAAAACTCGGTTTAAGAAAACTGCATGCATTAACAAAAAATAACCTCGAATTAAGCAGGCACCTGTCTCAACATTTCTCGCGCCACATTCTCATAACTTAAAGTCTGCTGGCCATGCAATATAGTTTCAACGGTAAAAGAACCATCGAGATGAACTTTAGTTACAGTAAAAATCGTATTTTCAAACTGAGCTAATGTGACTTGCTGGCCAATTTCGATGTGATTCATATGGCTTTTACATTTATTAATCTGTCGATTTTTATTCTGTCATGATCTTCTAAGCTTTTGAACAGTTGTTTAACTTAAGTCTGTGAATAATTTTGTTAAAATCAAAAAATAGCCTTAAAATATTTTCATAAAATCACTATATTTTTATAATTCAAAGATTTATTTCCCATTAAAACTTGGGCTTTAAGTGACTTTCAATAGGTAGAAAACATCAGCTCATCTCTAAAAACGATGAGCAAAAATGAGCCGCTTTTCACCTATATGAGGAAAGTGGTGAATATCTTTATACACCTATTTGAAAAATAAATATTTTATTCAAAATCTTAGAACAAACTATTGTTGCTGAGCCAAGAGCAATGGAATCTGATGACCTTGGCTATAATTATGCTTCTGATAGACCTGAGCAATTTCTGGTAGCTTGAGTTTAGCCGCCTCAATCCCAGCATCCATGGTCAATTCCCTGCCACGCACATCAAAGATATGACCTTTTTCGCGTAAGTCTGGCTGAATCACCACATCGGCGTATTGCAGTTCCTCAGAAGCTAAACGTTGCTGCATGATATTAATATTCTGGTTGAATAAGCCCCAGACATTGGTGGTTTCAGTATGGATGGGCTGCGCCAGAATATCGACAGCAATCACAATATCAGCGCCCAACTCACGAGCTACTTTGACCGGTACCGGACTGACCAGTCCTCCATCCACATATTCTTTTTTCTGGATAACAGTCGGAATAAACATGCTTGGAATAGAAACGGATGCACGCACTGCCTGACCGGTATTACCATAATTAAAAACTACGCGCTTGCCCTCTTTCAAGGCTGTGGCTACCACAAACATCGGGATTTTCATGGCTTGCAGAGGTGTCTGATCGACCTGTAAATTCACATAATTTTCAACTTTTTTGCCATCAAAAAAGCCTTTACGGTCCAGCTTGATGTCGCGGACGTCAGTTGCTTTCATGCTTAATGCAATATTACGCAGTTCAATCGCTGGTTTACCACTGGCATAAATGGAACCTACGATACTGCCAGCACTGGTTCCCACAATAAAGTCAGGTTGTATGCCTGCCTGCTCCAATACTTCAATTGCACCGATATGCGCATAGCCACGCGCACCGCCACTGCCAAGAACGAGTGCAATCACCGGACGGTTTTCTGTTTGCTTGATCTTGCGGAAATTGATCTGGTTTGGACGTGCCTGGGCTTCTGCTACTGAACTGGCAGATTTGATATGACTAGAGTTAGATGGATTAAAACCGGATGTCGTTTGGCAGCCGCTCAAACCTACCATTGTCATCGCCAATATACTCAGTACATATTTCTGCATGCAGAGCACGTCCTCATTTTGTTAAAGCAGCATAGTGTATAAACACATGCTTAAATAATCTGTAGAATTTCGTAAAACTGTCATACAGTTGCACTAATGTCTTTCAATTTTCAACCACTGTATGAATACACCTTCACTGTACTGGATCTTTCTCACCTTCCTGCAACTGGGCTGTATGGCATTCGGTGGACCGGCAGCGCATCTGGTGTTTTTTCACCGTAAATTTGTCGACCAGTTACAGTGGTTAAATGCGACACAATATGGTCAGCTGGTTGCATTAGCGCAGCTTTTGCCCGGCCCAAGTAGCAGCCAGGTAGGCCTTTCAATTGGCTATCTGCAAAGGGGTTATGCTGGGGCATTCATGGCCTGGCTTGGCTTTACCCTGCCTTCAGCGCTTTTGATGAGTTTGATCGCCGTACTCGGTCAGCACTATTTCCATATTCTAAACTCAAACAGCTTTCATAGCATTCAACTGATCGTTTTTTCTGTAATCGTCTGGGCATTCTGGCAAATGCTTAACAGTTTCTGCAAGAGCATCTGGCAGTGTATACTGGTCTTGATTTCAGTTCTGATCCTGAGCTTCATTAGTATCAGTTTGAACCAGCTACTGGTCATTATTTTAGGGGCGGTTTTTGGCCTTGTAATGGCAAAATTTTCTAATCCTCAGGAAAATAAGCCTGCTTCAAATTCATCTACCATTCACTCAAGCTATATTCGGCCACGTCATGCACCCTACTGGTTCATCGCATTTATACTGCCCTTTTTCCTGATTCCTCTACTAGTCAAATCTGGTTCTTGGCCTGAACTCACATTTTTTGCTGATTTCTATCAAACCGGTTCACTGGTTTTTGGTGGCGGACATGTCATTCTGCCTTTGCTGTATCAGGACTTTGTGGCGACCAATTTACTTTCGTCCCAATCTTTCGATCTAGGTTATGCGTTTGCTCAACTGATGCCGGGTCCATTATTTAGCTTTGCCAGCTATGTCGGTGCCCTGTTGCCTTGGACAGGCTCACCCTGGATTAATACACTTTTAGCAACCTGTGCCATTTTCCTGCCTTCATTTTTTCTGATTTTTGCTACTTTGCCTTATTGGTCATGGTTAATGCAGCAACGTATTATTTTTCAGGCGGTAAGCGGGATTAATGCGGCAGTGGTCGGACTGCTTTTATATTTGCTGATTGATCTCTCTCAGGCATATTTTCGTTCCTGGTCTGATCTGGTTTTTGTCATCGTGATGATTCTACTGTTACGCTCAAAATTACCAGTCTGGTTCAGCCTGATTGCTGGCTTTATCCTATATCAAAGTTATCTTAATTTTGTGTCATTCTAACAATTTAAGCTCATAAAAAAGCCCCGAACCAGTCAGGGCTTTTTGCTCAAGTCTTACCAGATATCTGATTTAACTTTATCTTTAAATTTCGGATGATCATCGAGCTTAAACTCTGGTTGCTCGATGCCACGTTTCAGCTGACCGGTATAGTCCTTGAGCAGCATCAAAATAAATGGCATCAGCAGTACGATCGCAATCAGGTTGATACTGGCCATGACACCCATGAACAGATCTGCCATATTCCAGATCAATGGCACACTGGCAATCGAGCCGAAATACACCATAAACAATACCAGCAATCGGAAAGTAAACATGACCTTGCTGTTATTATTGATGAACTGAATATTTCCTTCTGCATAGGCATAGTTACCAATGATAGAAGAATAGGCAAACAGGAACAGAATCAAGGCCAGGAAGTCATCACCCCAAGCACCAATCTGGCTTTCAAGCGCCATCTGAGTCAAGGTTACGCCTTCAAAACCGGCATTTTCATACAGACCAGAGACTAAAATAATGATAGCGGTACATGAACACACCACGAAGGTATCTACAAATACGCCAAGCATTTGAACCAGACCCTGATTCACCGGATGTTTCACGTCAGAGGCAGCTGCCGCATTTGGTGCTGAACCCATCCCCGCTTCATTCGAGAATAAGCCGCGCTTAATCCCCATCATCATGGCCATCGAGATCATGGCACCGAAGAAACCACCTGCAGCTGCTTCAAACTCAAAAGCTTTGCTAAAGATCAGATGGAAAATAGACGGCAACACATCGTAATTGATGACAGCAATGTATAAAGCAACAGCCAGGTAAAGAACTGCCATGAAAGGCACTACACCTTCAGCAACTTTCGCAATCCGCTTGATCCCGCCAAAAATAATCATGGCCGTAATCAAGACTAATACCAGACCAATCCAGGAAACTTCCAGATCGAAACCGCCTAATGGCAACATCAGATTGGCTTCATTCCAGCCCCAGGCATGTGAGGTTGCACCAGTAATCGCATTGGCCTGCACGGCATTGAACACAAAGCCATAGGTCGTAATCAGCGCAATTGCAAAGACAATTCCCAGCCATTTCTGTTTAAGACCCTGAGTAATGTAATACGCAGGTCCACCACGGAATTGCTGGTTCTTGTTATCCCGAACTTTAAACAACTGGGCTAATGACGATTCTACAAAAGCAGAACTCATTCCCAGAAATGCAGTAAACCACATCCAGAACACAGCACCTGGACCACCGACAGCAATCGCAATGGCAACACCTGCAACATTACCCACACCGACCCGGCTAGCCAGACCTGTTACAAAGGCCTGAAACGGCGTAATACCATGGTCATCATCGACCTTGCCACGACTACGTTTCATGACTTTGATACTGTGCCAGAATAAACGGATCTGTACTGCACCGGTCATGATCGTATACAAAATACCGACTGCGACCAGGAACACCACCAAAAAGTCCCAGAGTGGACCATTTAAGGCATCGACCCAGCCCAGTAAGGTTTCATTTAGCTGATCATTCATGTCATATCCTTATGAGCTTATGACTCATTATCAAGCTTAAAATTAGACGAAAAATTTCAAGATCATCTGGATGATCGTGGCATTAATCAAGTCAACGAAGAAAGCACCACATAATGGAACGATCAGAAAGGCTTTATGCGAAGCGCCATACATATTGGTAATCGCCTGCATATTGGCAACAGCCGTTGGGGTTGCACCCATCCCGAAACCACAGTGACCTGCAGCAAGTACTGCGGCATCGTAGTTTTTGCCCATCACCCGGAAAGTGACAAATGCTGCATATAAAGCCATAGTCAAGGTCTGTGCACCGAGAATCACCATCAATGGTCCTGCCAGATCCGCCAGTTGCCATAATTTTAATGACAGCAGCGCCATGGCCAGATAAAGCGACAATGAAGCATTACCAAACACATCAATCGCACGGTCGAAGATCTGGATTTTCAGGATGCCTTCCAGCACGTTACGCAGAATCACGCCACCTGCCAGTGCCCATACAAATGTTGGCAGTTCAAATACTGTATCTTTACTGAAGCCAGTCATCAGTTCTGCAAATGCCAGACAGCCTGCAAACAGACCAAGTGTGGTAATGGCATTATCGGCAGTGATCAGACGGACACGATGTGGATATTCAAATTGCACATATTCATCTGTCGTGCTGTCCATTGGCGTGTTGTCACGTTTTTCGATCTGCTGATCGGTACGGGCCACAGCAAGATTATGACGGTTAATCAACAGTTTCGCCAAAGGCCCGCCGATAATTCCACCAATAATCAGACCAAAGGTCGCACTTGCCATCCCGAGCGCCAAAGCCCCCTGAATACCGTGCTGAACCTCCATAATTTCACCCCAAGCCCCAGCAGTACCATGTCCACCAGTCAGCGTAATCGAGCCGGCAATCAGACCGATCAGAGGATCAATACCCAGTAAACTTGCCAAGCCCATGCCGACTGCATTTTGTAGTGCAATAAATGTTGAGATAGCGACCAGGAAGATCACCAGTCCGATCCCGCCTTCGCGTAATTTAGCGAAGTTCGCACTCAGACCGATCGAAGCAAAGAAAATCAGCATAAAACTGGTTTGCAGTTCCGCGCTCGTGGTAATGCTGTAGCCCCAGAACGAATGAACCAGCAGAGAGATAACCGCTGCAACCAGACCACCTGCGACAGGTTCAGGAATGTTGTAACGTTTTAGAAAATCGATTTTATCTACCAGAAACCGGCCCAGTAATAGCACAATTACTGCAGCGATCAGGGTATAAAATGCGTTAAAAGTAAAATCCATAATTTTTTTGTCCAAGATGGTTCTGAATTTTTGTCATTCTAAAAGTCGTGTTGCGATTCATTTCCACAGAAGAAAACCTTACATTACCCCATGTAATTGTCATCTACTTCATTCATCCATCGCCTTTAGAATCAACAAAGCATTCCGCATCTGTTTCAAACTTATGAATATCATCGTGATGATCATATTCAGTGAGAGATTTATAAAAGCGAAAAACGGCCTTTTGCTGATTGCATAAGCTACGCCAGATGCGTAAATTCATCTAAACGTGCAACTCATAGCGATAACATCCAGCCTATATTTTTTACTTCTCAACCAGCATGAATTGCTGCATGAGTGCTTTTAACCTAACTGAGTTCATCAAGTCATTTGCAATAAGATATTTCAAATAGAGCTTGACCATGCAATCTTCATTATTTCTTCAAAATGCATGTATTCAACTGAAAAGTCGCACATTATGCTGTTTCTTTGTATAAAGTTTTATTGTTTTTTATTAACTATAGTTAGTGAATATATAAAAAATAATTATAACTTCTTATTTTTTATAGTTTACTACCCCCAAATTTTAATCGAAATAAAATATTAATTGAACGTAAAAACGGATATTTAATTTTATTTTTAAGATTGAATAGACCTCTTTCATAAATCATTTTTTGCTCAGTTCCAAGTTGTAGATTCCAGCGATTAAATTGAATCTCAAACCAAGCCTTTTACCTCTATTTCGATAACGCTCAGCAAGGATTTTGAAGGTTTT
>NZ_VOZC01000010.1:0-90536 GCF_013419975.1 Acinetobacter sp. YH12041
GGATTAACAGTCCGTCGCTCTACCGACTGAGCTATGGGAGAATAGATTGGCTCTCCAACCTGGGCTCGAACCAGGGACCTGCGGATTAACAGTCCGTCGCTCTACCGACTGAGCTATTGGAGAATCTGCAAGCGATTATAGAGAGATTTAAAAAGGGGTCAAGGCACTTTTATAAAAAAGCTAAAAAAACTGAATCAAGTGTTTTAAAAATAATCAAAAATGATTGTAGTTCAAAATGTTATGTTTATGTAAACCCAGATTAAGGGTAGAGGGGTTGCGTGATTATTCGCTGCCATGGTTGAGAGTCGCTAAAATTATAAACAAGACTCATATAGATATTTAATCCCAAAAAGATAGACATAAAAAAACCCACTTCGCAATGAGTGGGTTCTTTCGGAATCTTGGCTCTCCCACCTGGGCTCGAACCAGGGACCTGCGGATTAACAGTCCGTCGCTCTACCGACTGAGCTATGGGAGAATAGATTGGCTCTCCAACCTGGGCTCGAACCAGGGACCTGCGGATTAACAGTCCGTCGCTCTACCGACTGAGCTATTGGAGAATCTGATGCGCATTTTAGGCAGGAAAACAAAGACCGTCAATCAATTCCTGTAAAGAAATGAATCATTTGCTTTTTTAATATGCACCTCAGGCCTAAAAATAAAAAAATCACCCATAAAGGGTGATTTTTTAAGCTGGAAATAAAAATTATTTCTCAACACCAGCAGGTTGACCTGCATATTTCGCGTTTGCGTAGTCCCAGTTCACCAGGCTTTCTAGGAAAGTAGAGATGTATTTAGGACGAGCGTTACGGTAATCGATGTAGTAAGCGTGTTCCCAAACGTCGATTGTCAACACAGCAATTTTACCGTGCGCCATTGGAGTGTCAGCATTTGAAGTTTTAAGGATAGACAGGTTACCGTTTACTTCATCAGCAACTAACCAAGCCCAACCTGAACCGAACTGAGTTGCAGCAGCAGTTGCGAACTCTTCAGCGAATTTTTCGTAAGAACCGAAAGCTTCGTCAATTTTTGCAGCCAAAGCGCCAGTTGCTTTACCGCCACCGTTTTTAGTCAAGCAGTTCCAGTAGAATGTGTGGTTCCATACTTGCGCAGCGTTGTTAAATACACCTGCTTTAGATGAATCACCAGCAGTTGCTTTGATGATTTCTTCTAGAGTTTTGCCTTCAAGCTCAGTACCAGCGATCAGGTTGTTCAGGTTAACCACATAAGTGTTGTGGTGTTTGTCGTGGTGGTATTCTAAAGTTTCTTTGCTGATGTGTGGAGCAAGAGCGTCGTAGTCGTATGGTAATGGTGGTAAAGTAATGGTTGTCATGTTTTCAATTCCTTGCATTTTGCTGGGTTTTGACAATAAGTGGCGTTATTGTAATAGATTCTTAGGCAAAAATGGGCACTGTGTATAAATAACAATACAGAATAAAGCCTGAAAATTTAAAGATAAAGCCACTCATCTACTTGCCAATCGAAATTAAATCGGATTGTTTAATTCGAAATAACTATACTCAATATTAAATTGTTCTGAAATAGCTTTAGCCAGACGTTGTACACCATATTTTTCAGTGGCGTGGTGGCCGCAGGCATAATAATGCACATCCAGTTCCTGAGCATCATAAAAAGTACGTTCACTGACTTCGCCAGAAATATAAGCATCACAGTCTTGTGCTGCCGCTTTATGAATATAATCCTGTGCACCACCGGTACAGAAACCAACTTTTTGAATCAGGTTTTTTTCGGCAGGTAAATGCAACGCATCATAGCCAAGTCTTTCTGATACATAGGCCTTGAATCCTTCTGGCGTCATGGCCTGTTTTAAATAACCAATATTCCCAATTGGACGGCGCTCACTCGGATCAAGCTGTTCCAGGTTTTCCAGTTCCAGCAGGTCTGCAATCGCAGCATTATTTCCCAGAGTTGGATGGCTGTCTAAAGGCAGGTGATAGCCAACAAGCGAAATATCATTTTGGATCAGGCTTTTAATCCGTTTACCACGCATCCCGGTAATCGGGTAGGCTTCACCTTTCCAGAAATAACCATGATGTACCAGTAACAAATCAGCACCTTGTTCAATCGCAGCTTCGATCGCAGTTTGGGAGGCAGTAACCGCACATAAAATTTTATTGACTTCAGCGCGGCCTTCGATCTGTAAGCCATTCGGTGCATAGTCCTTAAATTCGGAAGATGCCAAAGTCTGATCGCACCAGCGGATAATATCGTTTAAATTCGCCATAAAATTCCTGTCAGTTGATGAACTTGCCAATTCTTATCTATATGTCCAATTGTAACTAAAGCAGCACAAATCTCTGTGGATTTTTTTGTGTTTAGTTATGTATTTGGCATTACAATAGGATACAAATTACTTAGTCATCAACGAATTAAAATATTTTAGAGGATAGCAAAGTGCGCCGCACCTTTACATGGTTACCTTGGGTGTTACTGATTTTAGTCATTATCGGTTTTTTGGGGTGGCAGCAGCTGCAGAAACCTAAATCACCGATTGCGCCGGATGGCGTAAAAATGCCTGCTGAAAAAGTAGAACCGTTGATTGATACTTCGCGTTCTGGAGGGGTTGTCTCCTATAGTGCTGCCGTGAAAGTCGCAGCACCTGCGGTGGTGAATATCTTTACCACACAAAAAGTAAAACAGCAGGCGCACCCTTTATTGACAGATCCAGTCTTCCGTGAATTTTTCGGTGATCAGTTACCAGACCAGTTTGGTCAAAGTCCAAATGAAAACAGTTTGGGTTCAGGGGTAATTGTACGTCCTGATGGTTATATCCTGACCAATAACCACGTGATTGCACAGGCAGACCAGATTGTAGTGGCCTTGCATGATGGACGCCGTGCTGAAGCCAAGGTCGTGGGTACAGACCCGGATACGGATTTGGCTGTAATCAAAATCGAACTTGAACAATTACCAGTTCTGCCATTCAAGCTGAGTGGCAATGAAGTCGGTGATGTTGTTCTGGCAATTGGTAACCCGTTTGGTGTCGGTCAAACTGTGACTCAGGGGATTATTTCTGCAACAGGCCGTTCTGATCTGGGCATCAATACCTATGAAGACTTTATTCAGACAGATGCTGCGATTAACCCGGGCAACTCGGGTGGTGCATTGATTGATGTCGCCGGTAACCTGATTGGGGTCAATACAGCAATCTTCTCCCAAACAGGTGGCTCACTGGGGATTGGTTTTGCGATTCCAGCTAAAATCTGTCAACAGGTCATGAATGCAATCCTGAAAGATGGCCGTGTCGTTCGTGGCTGGCTGGGTATCAGTCTGTTGCCGACAGAACGTAATGATGTATTGCAACCTAAAGAATCAGGTGTAGTGGTCGCTGAAGTGCTGGAAAATGGACCTGCAGCAAAAGCTGGCATTCAGCGTGGTGATAAAATCATTAAGGTGAATAATGAAGTGATTACTTCTGCCTCACATCTGATTAATTTTGTCGCTTTACAGGCCCCAAACAGTACTGTTCAGATTGAAGTAGAACGCGCTGGAAAAACTATGACACTGGATGTGGTGATTAGTGAACGTAAAACGCAAAGCAGTTCTTCACAATATATTCCTTTACCAGGTCAGTAATTTTTTCTTCAGGAAAATCCCTCCATGTGAGGGATTTTTTATGCACGATTTATTTAATTAGATACAAAACAAAAATATTTTATGTGAATTAAATCATTTAACTTCATTGAATAAAAATCAAAAAGAGTGAAGAACAATGAGTTTTATGACTGCAGATCAGGCCAAAATTTTATCGAACGTGGCTAATTTAAATATTGAAATGTACAAGCCTCGCTTGGCTCAACTGATTGAAGATAATGCCCGACTGGGCAATACCGCTGTGCTAACGGTATTTCCCAAACATTTGCCCTTGGAAGAAATTCGTGGTCTTTCGGCGGAATTGACTGAGCTTGGTTATAACGTACGCTTTGAGGTGCAGGAATTTTATTATAGCTTTAATGTCTACTGGCTATAATTTTATCAATTGTTCAAAAAAAATCCTGTTCAGGCATATATTTTGCTGCATTTACCTCATAACGAAACTATGAGAAATTTATGTCTTTATTTATTCATCCTGCAGCACAGGCAGATGCACCTTATGTGGTGCTTTCATCCGGACTGGGCGGGCATGCCAGTTTCTGGAATCCTCAAATTAGAGTTTTACAGCAGCATTTTCATGTAGTCACTTATGATCAGGAAGGCTGTCATTCAGATTCTGAACTCTTGCCCATGTCTTATTCGATCGACCATATGGCCTGCCAGATTCTGGATTTATTGATCAATGATGGTATTCGAGAGTTTCATTTTATCGGGCATGCATTGGGCGGACATATCGGCATGCAACTGGCGACCTATCAAACTGAAAGAAAGTTTAAGCTGCTCAGTCTGACCATGTTAAATGCCTGGGGAGAGCTTGATGCCCATACGCAGAAATGTTTCGAGGCACGGACTTCGTTATTGGTGAATAGCGGAGCAGAGGCATATGTGAGAGCACAGGCTTTATTTCTTTATCCGCCGCAGTGGATCTCAACCCATATTGATCAGTTAACCGAAGCAGAAAATAAGCAGTTATTAGACTTTCCACCGATCCAAAATGTTCTGGCGCGTCTACAAGCCGTGCAGGCTTTTAAACTAAACGAAGAGCATCAGCAAGTATTAAAAGATGTTCCAATCCATCTGATTGCCAATCAGGATGATTTTCTGGTGCCTTATCAACGGTCACAGCAATTACAACAATGCCTGCCGCATAGTTACCTCAGTTTGCTTGATACAGGTGCACATGCATCTACCGTGACCGAAACGGATCAGGTCAATCAGCTGATCCTTTCCTTCCTGATTTCCCCTTAGTTTGAAGATTTTTTAAAAGCCAGACCTCCTGTCTGGTTTTTTATTTTTCTAATCAATTATTTTTGTAGCATCAGCATGGTTTTTACTTCGAATTGATGCATGAACTGCAAATGCACAAATTGCTACGAGTGCACTTGAATGAAACAGTATGTGCAAAATTGACTCATAGGTAAAAATAGATATTTTACTAAAAATTCAAAAAATAAAATATTAAGTGTATGATATTTATAAATTAAATATAGTTGGCACACGCTTTGCAATGTTTATCTTGTAAATAAAATTCCCGAAGTGGAATCAGAATTTTGAATAAGTGTTAAAAATAATGAGGTGTGAAAATGAAAATAGGTGTCTTCTGTCCAATCGGAAATAATGGCTGGTTACTCTCTGAAAATGCACCGCAGTACATGCCGACTTTTGAGTTAAACAAACAAATCGTACAGCGCGCTGAGCACTATGGTTTCGATTTCGCACTTTCCATGATCAAGCTGCGTGGCTTTGGCGGCAAGACTGAATTCTGGGAACATAACCTGGAAACGTTTACCCTGATGGCAGGTCTTGCGGCTGTCACCAGCAAAATTAAAATTTTCGCAACTGCCGCAACTCTGGTGATGCCACCTGCAATTGTCGCGCGCATGGCATCAACCATTGATTCGATTTCAAATGGCCGTTTTGGTCTGAATGTCGTAACTGGCTGGCAGCCACCTGAATATACCCAAATGGGTATGTGGCCAAGTAATGACTATTTTGGCAAACGCTATGAATATCTGTCTGAATATGTACAAATTCTGCGTGAACTTTGGGCGACTGGTAAATCAGACTTTAAAGGCGAACATTTCCAGATGGAAGATTGCCGTGTTAGCCCACGTCCACAAGCCGACATGAAGATTATCTGTGCAGGTCAATCTGATGCAGGTTTAGAGTTTTCTGCACAATATGCTGACTATAACTTCGTGTTTGGTAAAGGCCTGAATACTCCAACAGCTTATGCAGAAATTAATGACCGCCTCAAAGAAAAAACAGATGTGACTGGCCGTGATGTACAGACTTATGTGCTGTTTATGGTGATTGCTGCAGAAACTGATGAAGAAGCGCAAGCCAAATGGCAGCACTATAACGATGGTGCTGATATGGAAGCGATTAACTGGCTGATGAATCAAGGCGGTAAAGATACCACTTCCGGTGCAGACACCAATATCCGTCAAATGGCTTCTAGCGTATCTCCAGTCAACATCAATATGGGTACGCTGGTGGGTTCTTATGAAAATGTGGCACGAATGTTGGATGAAATTGGTGAGATCAAAGGTACGGAAGGCGTACTACTAACTTTTGATGATTTTATTCAAGGGGTTGAAGACTTTGGTCAAAAAATCCAGCCGCTAATGAAATGCCGTGATCATATTGTCATTGAAGATGAAGCGCCAGTTTTGGAGAAAAGCGCATGAGTGAATCAGTCGTAACAGCCGGTTTTACGGAAAAACTCGGCACAGGAAAAACGCTTAAAGCGGAACCCGAAGCGATTTGTCTTGCACCAGAACAGACAGCCTTGATTGTGATTGATATGCAAAATGCCTATACCTCTCAGGGTGGCTATCTGGATCTGGCGGGCTTTGATGTCTCGAAAACCAAGCCCGTGGTTGAAAATATTAAAAAGGCCGTTGATGCCGCACATGCAGCCGGTATTCAGGTGATTTATTTCAAAAATGGCTGGGATGCAGAATATAAGGAAGCGGGTGGTAAGGACTCTCCAAATTTCCATAAATCCAATGCCTTAAAGACCATGCGTAAACGTCCTGAATTACAGGGGCAATTGTTAGCAAAAGGTGGCTGGGATTTTGAGCTGATTGATGAGTTAAAGCCACTGCCACAAGACCTGGTGATCGAAAAGCCACGTTATAGCGGTTTCTTTAATACCGCGCTGGACAGCATGTTACGTGTAAGAGGAATTCGCAATCTGGTCTTTGTCGGGATTGCCACCAACGTTTGTGTGGAGTCGACGCTACGTGATGGCTTCTTCTTGGAGTACTTCGGTGTCGCACTTGCTAATGCCTGCCATCAGGCCGGTCCAGTCGAAGCGCATGAAGTCAGTCTGTATAACATCAAGACTTTCTTTGGCTGGGTATCAGATACCAAAAATTTTGTAGAGACCTTTCAAAAAGAAAGTGAGTCACTAAAAGAAACTAAATTAGCTGTAAGCGCATAAAGAATTAAAGAACAGAATTAAGGAAAAAATAGTATGCCTAAAGAAATCATTATTCCAGCAGGAACATCGAAACCATTAGCACCGTATGTACCGGCAACCAAGGCAGACAATATCGTGTATGTATCCGGTACATTAGCTTTTGATGAAAATAATAATGTGGTGCATGTCGGTGATGCCGCAGCACAGACCCGTCATATTCTGGAAACTATCAAGCGTGTGATTGAAGAAGCAGGCGGCAGTATGGATGACGTGACCTTTAACCATGTCTTTGTCAAAGACTGGGCAGATTATGCTGCGATTAATGCAGTTTATGCAGAGTATTTCCCGGGAGATAAGCCGGCACGGTATTGCGTACAGACAGGTTTGGTCAAACCTGATGCGCTGGTCGAAATTGCTTCGATTGCCCATGTATAAGCCGATCCACCTGATTCAATCTCATTACTAGATGCCCCAGGTCTGAAACTGAATATTGACTTGGGGGCGGGAGAACAGCATGAATGCCAAACTATCTAAAATCATCACAGAAACAGTTGCAGAAAATAACGCATTAAATAAGGTTTTGGCGACTAACGCATCAGATGACATCTTTACCCAAGTTGATCAGCAGATTTTCCGTCAAGGCATGTCCAATCTCGGGGCTGCAGTCAATGTCATTACCACGCAAGGTGAGGCAGGACAGGCAGGATTTACTGCCTCAGCCGTATGTAGCGTGACGGATACACCACCAACGTTGCTGGTGTGTCTGAACCGTTCTGCTTCAGTTTATGAAACCTTTAAAAAGAATCAGGTGTTGTGTGTGAATACCCTGGCATCACATCAACAACATCTTTCCAATCTGTTTGGTGGAAAAACACCAATGGCAGAGCGTTTCAGTCAGGGGAACTGGAAAACTTTGGTGACCCAGTCACCTGTACTTGAGGATGCCTTAGTCAGTTTTGACTGCGAGGTGGTCCAATGTTTATCCGTAGGCAGTCATGACGTGCTGTTCTGTGAGGTGAAAGCGATGTGCCAGAGTCAAGGCAATGCGCTGATGTACTTCAACCGTTCTTACTGTGAGCCACACAAAATGTGCTAATTCAATTCAATCCTAATCAAGGAGGGGAAGCCGATGCAAGAAAAAGAAACGTGGTTTCCAAAATTTAAGCCTTACCAAGGCAATCTCGATACCACACCCGTGCAAACAGATGAATATCTGCCTGCTGGAAAAAGTATTATTCTCGGGTTGCAGCATGTGTTTGCCATGTTTGGCGCAACCGTGCTGGCACCCTTATTAATGGGGTTTGATCCCAATCTCACGATTTTCATTACCGGGATTGGGACCATTTTATTTTTCCTGATCACGGGCGGTCGATTGCCTAGTTATCTGGGATCAAGCTTTGCCTTTATTGGTGCGGTCGTCGCAGTGACGGGTTATTCAGGGGTTGGAGCCAATCCAAATATAGGATTAGCCCTTGGCGGTACGATTGCTTGCGGTATTGTCTATGCCTTGATTGGTCTGCTGGTCATGAAAACCGGTACCAACTGGATTGAAAAACTGATGCCGCCAGTAGTGACAGGCGTGATTGTGATGATCATTGGTTTGAACCTGGCGCCAGTCGCAATTAAGAGTGTTTCAGCGAACCAGTTTGATTCGTGGATGGCATTAATCACCATTATCTGTATCAGTGTGATTGCAGTATTTACCCGAGGAATGGTACGCCGTCTGTTATTGTTGTTGGGCTTATTATCTTCCTACCTGATTTACTTTCTTTTCACCAACGTGATGGGCTTCGGACCCGCGATTGATTTTACCAAGGTCAGTGAAGCCGCATGGTTTGGTTTGCCGAATTTCCAGAGCCCGGTCTTTGAAATGAATGCCATGCTGATGATTGCACCAGTGGCAATTATCTTGGTTGCAGAAAATCTGGGACACTTTAAGGCAGTCTCTGCGATGACCGGTAAAAACCTGTCTCCATATATGGGTCGTGGTTTCTTTGCTGATGGGGTGTGTACTTCATTGTCAGCTTCTGTCGGTGGTACAGGCATGACCACTTATGCCGAAAATATCGGTGTAATGGCAGTCACCAGAGTTTATGCAACCACTGTATTTGTCTTTGCTGGTATCTTCGCAATTTTACTCGGACTTTCGCCTAAATTTGGCGCAGTGATCAGTACCATTCCAGTGGCTTTATTGGGTGGTGCATCGATTGTCGTATTTGGTCTGATTACGGTGGCTGGTGCGAAAATTTGGGTAGATAACCGTGTTGATTTCACCAAGAACAGTACGCTGATTATTGGTGCCGTGTGTCTGATCATGGGTACAGGGAACTATAGCTTGCAGATCGGTGGTTTTGATCTGGGTGGTATTGGTACCGCAACCTTAGCCGCAATTCTATTGAATCTATTCCTGAACCGTGGTGAAGATAAAGAATTACCAGCATCTGAACCAGCTGAAACCGTAACTGAGGTCGAGGCTAAGCCAGTCGCTTAATATGAGGAGCATTTTTTGAGTCATACAATTGCATTTTTAGGACTCGGGGCAATGGGCTGGCATATGGCCTCCCATTTGCCAAAACTCGGACATCAGGTTTGGGTCTGGAACCGGACTGAACAGAAAGCTGTAGCGCATGCTGAAACTTTTGCAACGCAGGCAGTGAGTATTGAGCAGGCGGTTCAGGCAGATTTTATCTTTTCCTGTTTACCGACCAGTCAGGATGTGGAAGCATTAATTGCAGCTCATCCACCCAAACAAGGTGCAATCTGGATTGACTGTACCAGTGGTGTACCGGAATCAGCACAGAAACTGGCGAAGCTCTTGGAGCAACAAAGCAGTTTTTATCTGGATGCACCGGTTTCTGGCCAAACCATTGGAGCGGAACGCGGTACTTTAACTGTGATGGTCGGAGGCAATGAACAAGCCTTTGAACAAGTCAAGCCGATCATTGATGCCTTTGCAGGTTTGATTGAGTATGTGGGAGAAAGCGGTTCTGGTTTTGCGGTGAAAGCCGTGAATAATACCTTAATGGCGACTCACTTATGGGCATTGGCTGAAGGGCTGACTGTGCTGAAAGGGCAGGGCGTTGATTTAAGCAGTGCATTAAACTGTATTAATCATTCTAGCGGTAAAAGCAGCATGTCGGAAAATATCATGGCACAGCGTGTACTGAGCCGTGAGTTTCACAAGACCTTTGCGCTGGATTTATTGCAGAAAGATATTGGTATTGCCTTGGAACTGGTGCAGCAACAGCAACTGGATTTAACGGTGATGTCTTTGGTTCAGCAGGAGTTTCAGCAGATTTCCAAGCCACAGGCCAGCCAGCTGGATTTCTCCGCTGCGGTGCAAGGCTTGGAGCAACGTACTCAAATTGAATTAAGAGGATAATCTTTTCAAACAATATTAAAGACAGTCTTAAAGACGTTATAGCTATAGATATATCATTTTAAAATTTAAAAAGCCGGGAATTTTAATTCCCGGCTTTATTTATTCATTAAGCAGCTCAATAGCCTAAGTAAATCTTAATTCTGCTGATTTGCCTGATATTCCTGAATCACTTCAAGCGCTGCACGGAAGGCTTCCTGAGTAGCAGGGGCACCGCAGTAAGGCAGGCTATGCAGTAGCACTTCCTGAATTTCTTCAACTGTTGCACCATTATTCAAAGCGCCACGAACATGGCCTTTCAATTCAGTTGGGCTTTTTTGCGCGGTAAGAAAAGCAATGGTAATTAAAGAACGGTATTTACGTGGTAAAATCCCTTCACGTTGCCAGGTTGAGCCCCAGGCATGTTCATTAATCCAGTCCTGCAAAGGCTGAGTAAAAGGAACCGTATTGTCCTGAGCACGTTTTACAAAACTTGCACCCATCACTTCAGTACGGACTTTCAAGCCATTTTCATAATCTTGTTGTGACATCATTGACCCTCAATTTTATTATGGGTCTAGCTTAACGTTTAATATCTTAAATACCATCGTGCAATAGTCGTAAAAAAGTGGCTGAATAGCCACTTGTGATATTCCAAAGTGAAATCAGGAAATAACCTCACTTTGGAAAGCAAGATCCGATTTAGATAAAAGTTCTATCTAAGGACTGGTTGAATGTGAAGGTGCACTTTGAACTGAAGTATCGGTACCTGTTGCATCTGCTTTCGAAATATGAGGATTTTCAAGTTCCAATACTTCCTGTAAATGCAAATCGAAGACATCAGTCAACATGCTGTCGTAGCGACGCGCATTATAGTCCAGCAACTTATTGGCTTCTTCCTCATTAATAAAGCCTTGTTCATGAGCATCAGCCACATGATCAGCAAAACTGAGTCCTTTAAATTGACCTTTGTTTTCGGCTTTCTTAAAGCGATCCCAAAGCTGCTCAATCTCCAATAACATGGTGAAGGTTGATTCCATGCGGCCATTCACATCATCTTCTGCTGTACTATAGAAAACATGCTTTTTCAGTACTTTCCGGAAAGCGTTATCTTCCATCATGACATTTGCGACTTCCTGTTTAAGTCGGTCAGATGGCTTCGCGACAGGTCGGCCAAATGGGAAACAGATAAGTTTGACCATGCCAGCAGCAACACCCACCGGGAAATTTGCAAACAGGTCATAAAACGCTTCCTGAGCCGTATATAAAGATTTCTCAATTGCCAATTGTGCATGCAGACGTTCAGCTTCAGTTTTTTTGCTATGTTCAAAGAATTTCAGGATTGCCGTCGCAATAAACAGATGGGCATGAATATCAGCCAGACGGCCAGAAAGCATTTCCTTGCGTTTAATATCACCGGCAAGTAAACCCAGACACATATCTGCAGTCAGGGCAAAGTTGGCACTGAGCCGGTTAATAATCTTGTAATAAGGACGGGTAAAATCAACTGCACTTTGTGGCGCAGCACTTGAACCACCGCTAAAAGCATAGGCAAAAGAGCGGGCAGTCCGGTTAAAGGTATAACCCAGATGCTTAAATAACATAATATCGAATGGATTCAGAGCGGCTTTTGGGTCTTCAGCTTGCAGAAGCTGTAATTCTTCATACAAATAAGGATGGCAACGCATCGAGCCTTGACCAAAGATCATCAATGAACGGCTGAGAATATTGGCGCCTTCGACTGTAATCGATACTGGAATGGCCTGATAGTTGAGAGCCAGGAAGTTACGAGGCCCCATTTGAATCGCACGGCCACCCACGACATCCATACCGTGATTGACAATTTTACGCATGGTCTCAGTGGCATAGTATTTAGCAATTGCCGTCATGACTGCCGGTTTACCACCTTGGTTCAGACCACAAGTCACTAAATAACGGAAAGCTTCCAGCATATAGGCATCACTGGCAATTTCGCTATTGGCTTCCTGTACGCCTTCAAATTTACCCACTGAAATCTTGAATTGCTGACGGATTCGCGAGAACGCACTGACATTCAGATAAGTCATTTCAGCACTGGAGGTAGACAAAGCCGGTAGGGAGATACCACGACCAACCGCTAGACATTCCATCAGCATACGCCAGCCTTTACCGGCATTTTTCACGCCACCAATGATCCAGTCTAAAGGAATAAATACATCCTTACCTTCAACAGTACCATTCATAAAAGGGGAGCCAGGATTATGACGTGGACCGACTTTTACCCCTTCATGATTGGCCGGTAGCAAGGCACAAGTAATCCCATAATCCGTTTTATCACCGAGTAGATGGTCAGGATCATACATTTTAAAAGCTAAACCGACGACAGTGGCAATCGGTGCCAAGGTAATCCAGCGTTTGGAGAAATTCATTCTCAATCCCAAGACTTCCTGACCTTCAAACTGTCCATAGCAGACCACACCGGTATCTGGAATCGCACCGGCATCTGAACCGGCTTCAGGACTGGTCAGACCAAAACATGGGATTTCTTCACCTTTGGCCAGACCGGGTAAATAACGATTTTTTTGCTCATCGGTACCATAATGTAGTAACAACTCACCCGGCCCAAGTGAGTTAGGCACCATACAGCTCACAGCAGCAGTGAGAGAGCGTGAAGAAATTTTGCTCATCACCCGGCTTTGAGCAAATGAACTAAAGGCACGACCGCCGTATTCTTTGGGAATAATTAGTCCCAAGAAACCATTATCTTTAATGTATTGCCAGATATGTTCAGGCAGCATTTTCTTCTCATGAATTTCCCATTCATCCAGCATGCTACACAGTGTTTCAACTTCGTTATCCAAGAATGCCTGTTCCTCAACGGAGAGTTTTGGATAGGGATAGCTATTAAAGGTTTCCCAGTTCGGCGCACCCATAAAGAGTTCTTTTTCCCACCAGCTGGTGCCGGAATCAAGAGCCTCACGTTCTGTCGGGCTAATGCTCGGCATGGCATCCGCTAAGGCCTTATAGGCTGGCCTGGAAATGAAAGACATGCGCAAAGGTTCAATCATGACGACCAGACTGATCAGAACCAGAGGAATACCCAGAATCAGTGACCAAGGACTGATAAAGGCACAAACCACTGACATGATAATCAGGGTAATTGCACCAGTGGTACGGGAGAGTTGAAAAAAGAAAATCGCCCATAAACTGGCAATGAGAAGAAGTACGGCGAAAATAAATAGCATTGTTATATTTCTCCAGGGTCATACAATTGTGATGCTGCCGATCTCCCTAAGGTGTCTTCATAAGACTTGATCAATTTTTTTACATCGCTTAAGCAACTGGCAAATTCATAATTGTTGTTGTGAGAACGATCGTTATTAAATATTTCAACGATATATTGAAGTGTTTTATCTGTTTTTGAGATTGTTTGAAAAATGCGCAGTCTTCAAGTGAGAACACGCAAAGAAATGTGAAGATAAGTAATAACTTAATCTCTAAGAGAGGGTAGGTGAAATAATTAAAAAGTGAACAAATATAAATTTAGTTAGGCATAAAAAAGCCCTCTACTTGAGAGGGCTTTGATCTAAGTCATTTTAAGCTTCAATTGCCTGTACAGCGATTTTCTTCGCTGGATCAACTTTACGGCGTACTTCTGGAACCGGTTCGCCGTAGTATTGACGATCCGCAAAGTAACTTGAACGTACCATCGGTGCTGACCAGATATTCTTAAAGCCAAGCTTACGGCCATGTTCTGCATAACGTTCGAATTCTTCTGGCGTTACAAAACGGTCGATTGGGGCATGCTGTTTAGATGGCTGTAGATACTGGCCAATCGTTACATAATCCACGTCATGCGCTTTCAGGTCGTCTAACAGAGCGAGAACTTCTTCTTCAGTTTCACCAATACCGACCATCAAACCACATTTGGTTGGTATTTCTGGACAATAATCTTTAAACATTTTCAACAGATTTAAAGAGTGCTGATAATCAGAACCTGGACGCATGGCTTTATACAGACGTGGCACAGTTTCAATGTTGTGGTTAAACACGTCTGGTGGACATTCAGTCATGATGCGTAAAGCGATGTCCATACGACCACGGAAATCAGGTACCAGAATTTCCAGCAAAGTCTTTGGACTTAATGCACGGGCTTCTTTAATACAGTCCACAAAATGCTGTGCACCGCCATCTAGCAGGTCGTCACGGTCAACTGAAGTGATGACTGCATATTTCAGACCCAGGTTGGCAATCGTTTCTGCCATATGACGCGGTTCATCCGGATCAAGTGCATTTGGACGACCATGTGCTACATCACAGAACGGACAGCGACGCGTGCAAATATCACCCATAATCATAAAGGTTGCTGTACCCCCACCAAAACATTCAGGCAGGTTCGGACAGGCAGCTTCTTCACATACGGTATGCAGTTTTTGCTGACGAAGTGTAGTTTTAATACGCTGAACTTCCTCGGGAGCGGCCATTTTCACGCGGATCCAGTCCGGTTTACGTGGCGTTTCAACCGTAGGAACAACTTTTACAGGAATACGGGCGACCTTTTCTGCGCCGCGAAGTTTGATACCCTGTTCAGGTTTACGGTTTTCAGACATATATAACTTTTCCACTGTTTTGAAGGAGGGAGATAAATCAAAGTTAACACTTTTTTAATTATAACGAAACTCGGGTGAAATAGGGCGAAAAGGATTATTCATTTAAAAAATGTTCTTATCACACAATATATGTAAGTTAAATACACCAAATTGGCAGCAATTACGTCATAATATAGCGTAGATTAAAGCAAAATTTTTTAATTTTAAGGAGCGTTGAATGCCACGTAAAAAAGAGGTCGTTAGTGGGACTTTCGTTAAGTACGATGCGGTAGTTCTAGGTTCAGGCCCTGCGGGCGAAGGCGCGGCAATGAAACTTGCCAAATCTGGTAAGCGTGTTGCAATTGTGGATATGCGTGAACAGCTGGGTGGTAACTGTACTCACGTAGGTACGATTCCAAGTAAGGCATTGCGTCAAACGGTATCCAGCATTATCCGTTATCAACGTGATCCAATGTTTCAAAAAGTAGGTGAATGGAAACAATTCACCATGAAACAGGTACTGCGCAATGCACATAAAGTGATTCAGCAGCAGGTGGATACTCACTCACGTTTTTATGACCGTAACAAGATTGATATCTATCATGGTCGTGCTTACATTCAAGACGCAAATACGATCTTTGTATTTACACCAGATGGCATAAAAGAAACTATTATGTTCCAGCAACTGGTGATTGCGACCGGTTCACGTCCATACCGCCCAGAAATTCTTGATTTCAATCATCCACGTGTATTTGATTCAGATAAAATTCTGGATCTGGATTTCTCAATCCAAAAAATCATTATTTATGGTGCAGGTGTGATTGGCTGTGAATATGCATCGATCTTTATTGGTCTAGGACATAAGGTTGACCTGATCAACACCCAACCAAAACTGCTCAGCTATTTAGATGATGAAATTTCTGATGCATTGTCTTATCACTTACGTGAACAGGGTGTATTGATCCGTCATAATGAACAGATCGACTTCCTTGAAACTTCTGATGATTATGTGGTTCTGCATACACAAAGCGGCAAGAAAATTAAGGCAGATGCGATTCTGTGGTGTAATGGCCGTTCGGGGAATACTGACGGTTTAGGCCTTGAAAATATTGGATTGAAACCAAACAGCCGCGGTCAATTAACCGTGAATGAGCAGTATCAGACTGAAGTCGAAAATATCTATGCTGCAGGTGACGTGATTGGCTGGCCATCATTGGCTTCTGCTGCCTATGACCAAGGTCGTTGCGCAGGTGCCAACATGAGCGGTGAACAAGACGTTGCACCGGTGACTGATATTCCGACTGGTATTTATACCATTCCGGAAATTTCTTCGATCGGTAAAACTGAGCAGCAGTTGACTGAAGAAAAAATCCCGTATGAAGTGGGTCAGGCTTCTTTCCGTCATCTGGCGCGTGCACAGATTACCGGTGATACGGTTGGTGAATTAAAAATCCTGTTCCACCGCGATACGCTGGAAGTTCTGGGTGTGCATTGCTTCGGTAATAACGCTTCGGAGATTATCCATATTGGTCAGGCAGTCATGAATAGCCCGAACAATACGATCAAGTATTTTGTGGAAACCACATTCAACTATCCAACGATGGCAGAAGCTTATCGTGTGGCAACCTTGAATGGTATGAACCGTTTATTCTAATTTGATTTATTCAGGTTAGATCAAAAACCCGCAAGTTTGTCTTGCGGGTTTTTTATTTTCCAGATTGAAAAAATTCAATCTCGTCAGTAATGCTGGAAATTAGGTTGCCATTTTGCGGCATTCTTCAGCACAGCGACGGCAAGCTTCTGCACATTGCTGGCAATGATCATCCTCATGATGGCCACATTCTTCTACACAATAATCGCAAGCTTTAGCACATAGCTCGCAAATCTCTTTCATAAACGGAGATTGCTTTTGTTGCATCCGGGCACAGAGCTGACATAGATCAGCACAGTCCAGGCAGCGCTGGATACATTCCCGCATCATTTCTAAATGTTCTTCTTTCAGGCAGGCACTGGCACAGTTGGTACAGGCCAGCGAGCAGGTCATACATGTGCGGACACAATCTGAAAATTGAATCTCGTTCATTTTCTTCTCCTTTTTGCAGCTTATAGCAATGGCTTGATTTTTAATACACTAAGCAGAAAAGGAAAAATACACTAGGCAGTTTGAGTGAGAAAAAGTAATCCAATCACCGATTTTGTTAAAAGCTGTATTTCTAAAAAATTTAATTCAAAGCATCTATCCTGATTTTCCCAAAATAGGATGATTAAAGATTTAAAAATAAAACCATTGAGGCGGTCATTCCTCAATGGCGGAAAATCTACATGATGAGTCGTTATTGTCGAAGGCTTAAATGACCTTTCTCTTTATTATATTTTTATGGAGATTAAAATGGACGACTACCTGCCAGGCTGATCCGTTTTAATAAACGGCGTTGATCAGCGGGGAACGGACGGCGTGAATGTAAAGTAACTTGATTGTCCCAGAATACGATATCGCCTGCTTCCCAATTGTGCTCATAAGCGAATTCAGGTTTTAAGACATGCTCACGTAATTTTGCAATCAGTTCATTGCCTGTCTGATCATCATAATTTACCAACTCAACTTCGGTATGAGTATTTAACCAAAGTGCTTTACGGCCAGATTCAGGATGGGTACGTACCAGTGGGTGCGGGTAGGCATGACCTAAAATTGGCTGATCTTTAAAGCGATATTTTGGCATATTACCCGCATAAGCGTTACTACCTTTATTGCTCTGGAAGCGTACAAATGGATTATAGGTAATGAGCTGTAATTGATTGATTTGTGCTTTGGTTTCTTCATCCAATGCTTCATAAGCCTTGATGGTATTGATCCAGGACGTCTGGCCACCGTCTTTTGGCAGTTCAATGGCATAGAGTAAAGAGCCAAAAGAAGGTAACGGTGTCCACTGGTGATCGGCATGCGGTGCAAGTTCACCATGACCGGTGTAATCCCCTTGACCGACTGCATTGGAAACTGGTACGACATCAGGTGGAGTGCCCGTATCTGTTTTAGAAGCCAGCACTGGCGTGTCGGCATCTGGACGGAAAATCGAACCGAAATAGGTGGCAAATGCCAGATACTGTAGATCATCCAGACTTTGATTCTTAAAGATCAAGATCAAATGTTCAGCCAGAGCCTGCTTCAGACGCAGGATGGTTTCGCCAGATTGGGCTTTGCGGGCATCGAGGCCATAAACCACTGCGCCTAGGGCCTGATCTGCCTGCGGGACAATTTTGATTTCATCAGTATTCTGGAACTGATCTTGCTGATGCCAGCGTGGTGCATCGTGAATGGCTTGTGAAAGTTGGGTCAAGCTTGTCATTGGAAAGTCTCTGAATTTTCTTGTTGCAGAAAATCTAAAAAAAACCAGAGCAAAAATAAAATCAAAAGAATTGCTAAACTTATGAAAAACTTAATAAAAATATCTAAATGATTGATTTGATATCTTTTAATTAATATGGCAAAACAAAGTCCTAAAGCTGCTGAAAAATGTCAAATATTTGACAATTAATGTGCACAAAACGCCTGATTAAAGTACTCAAACAGTTCTGGAGTCTGGCTCCAGAGCCATAAAGAAGTAGAGAGGAGAAGTACCATCGCTACCGCAATGGAAAGCTTGAGCAGAAAGGTCGAATCAGTCATGTACGATTTGCTTCTCATTTACCCATAAGTGCACCAGTACACCAAAAATACTTAAGGCAATCGACAGCATCCATACCGCATTATAATTGCCACTCATGTCATGGTTTACACCGCCGAGCCAGCCGCCAAAGAATGAACCGACCTGATGGGTAAAGAATACAATCCCGCTGAGCATGGTCAGATATTTCACGCCAAACATATTGGCAACAATACCGTTGGTCAGTGGTACGGTAGAAAGCCATAATAATCCCATGATGACACCAAACGCATAGACCGTCCAGGTGCTTAAAGGCAGCATCAGAAAGGCGATAATTGCAAGCCCGCGCAGACCGTATAAGCCCATTAGCAGACGTGGTTTGGAATATTT
The DNA here is from genome assembly GCF_013419975.1 of Acinetobacter sp. YH12041. NCBI lineage: Bacteria > Pseudomonadati > Pseudomonadota > Gammaproteobacteria > Moraxellales > Moraxellaceae > Acinetobacter > Acinetobacter sp. YH12041. The sequence goes on from NZ_VOZC01000010.1 coordinate 19,000, forward strand.
TCCACCGAGCCAACCAGCCGTATAGGTACCGACAACATTAAACAGGCCGACCAGCGCCAGAAAAATGGTACCAGTTGTAGCATTGAAACCATGATCAATCAGATAGCCTGGCAGGTGAATCCCGATAAAGACCACCTGAAAGCCACAGACAAAAAAGCCCATCGCCAGAAACCAGAATGGCTTATGGTTTTTGACTACGACTAAAATATCTTTAAAGCTGAGTGATACCTTATTCGGCGTAGATATGGCATTTGGATCGACATACATCGGGGCTTTTAGCATCCAGGCCAAAGGTACAATCAAAGCGATTAAAATTGAGCTAACGACAAGTGCTGCTGACCAGCCGACATTTTGTAAAAGTAATAGCGTTGAAGGCAGCATAATAAACTGGCCGAAGGAGCCTGCTGCACTGGCAATCCCCATTGCCAGACTGCGTTTTTCAGGTGGTGCAGCTCGTCCAACCGCAGATAATAAAACCGGGAAAGAGGTGGCAGACAAGGCCAGACCTAAAATCAGCCCGACGCTGAGATTCAACAATAATCCGGTTGAACTGACAGCCATCAATAACAGGCCAAGCGCATACAAGGCACCGCCAATGGCAACAACAATCTTGCTGCCATATTTATCAGCGAAGGCACCAGTAATGGGCTGAACAGCACCCCAGATCAGGTTCTGCATGGCAATGGCTAAACTAAAGACATTATGACCCCAGCCAAATTCTTCACTCATTGGTACCAGATACAGGCCAAATGCATGACGAATCCCCAAAGATAAAGCCAGAATAATGGCAGCGCCAATCAGCATAAAAATCAGGGTTCTGGAAAATTGACTGTCAGTCATAAGTCATTCATGCATATAAAGTTGATAGGTATAGTATTCGATTCAACCTAGAGAGGCGATAAAATAAAAATTAATCAAACGATAAATTTTTTTTATAGCTGCATAGAACGTCAGAAAACAGAACAACGGCCGTAGCCGTTGTCCTGAAGTATTCAGTTTTTTTAATGAAAGAATTAATTGATTAGAAACGCATACCGAATCCGGCATAGGCCAGAATTGGATTGACTTCAATATCGGCTTTGGAGCGAATCAGTTCACCTAGATTTGCATCTGTTACCGTAATCGTGGTGTCATTTTTCAGATGAGCATAAGATACAGAACCTACCGCGAACCAGGTATCATTAAAGTCATAAGTAAAGCCGACAGTCGCGACAGGAGCAAAGGCATCAGACGCTTCCAGATCAACTTTTGGATTAGCACTACTTTCTATCCCATCTAGAGAAGCGCCAGCTTTGCCTTCCTTAATGTTGGCAATCATATGACCGGCTTTAATCAGGTCTTGTTCAGTACTTGAATTGATTTCCAGTTCATTGAAATAGGCATACATGAGTCCAAGCCCGACATAAGGACGGAATTTATTGACACCTGTTTTGCCAAAATGGTACTGAAATTCAAAAGCCGGGGTCCAGGCACGTGCAGATGCTGCCGGTCCATATGCTTCCAGATCCGTAATCGGGATGTCATTTTTTAAGTCAATACTCGGTAAATCAATGCCACCCGGTATTTGAGGAATTAAATCAATACTTGGCGTTGCCATTGCAGAGAATGGTGCATAAATCTTGCCTTTACCTTGCAAGTCGACTTTGGGAGGAATGCCGGCTTTTATTTCCAGTGAGACATTGTCGGTAAAGAAATAGTTGGTCATGATCCCGAGTGTAGTGACATCATCAGCTTCCAGACCTGTTCCAGCATTATTCCAGCTTTCCAAGCCATAAATCTCTGCACTGCCACTTAAATTGCCAGATAAAGTTTTTCCGCCTAAGCCATCGATGAGGTTAATGAAGCCGGTTGAAAGATTCGACTCCATAGCAGGATCAAGATTGCCTTTGACTGCAGCGATCGAGATGTCACCAACTTTAGCCGTTTCACCATCTTGAACTGCTGTATTTACCGCAAATGGTTGTGCTTTTCCTTGTGGCATGACATGCAGTGCACCGACTGAAACGGAAAATCGCTTAAAGCCATCGCCATCCTGTAGGCTGAAATATGGGGATTCTGCATGTGCAAGCAGGGGTAGTGTGGCTAGACCTGCCATGCATACCATGATTGTCTTCATTGTTCAGAGGACTCCTTGTCCGTGCTAGTTATTTGTTTTTCTATTGAACAATTTAGTTAAATCTCACCAATTTACACAGTTACAGAACGAGTAGTGAAAAGTTAACAGAAAGTAAAAAATGCCAAAATTTGTATAAATTGTATTAATAAAATATATATTTATGTAAAAATTATTATGAATAGTGAAGATAAATAGGATGTTAATTTTTATAAAATTTTCAATTTTATTGAGGTAATAGAATAATAAGTGGATAACATTTTTCTCATTAATCTAGGTTTTAAATAATGGTTTAAGCTTTCTATCCTGGACGTGATTTGTACAAGAAATCAGAAAATTTTCTGCTCAAAACCTACTAGAAAAAGCTTGAATAAATTTAGCCAACCGGTGGTACACAGCAGATAGAGTTTTTTTGTACAATAGCCGCATAAATTATTGAGTATTGCGCATGAGCTCCCAAAATTCTCCCAAGAAAAAGCCACTGGTTAATTTACCGTTTCCATTAAAACAGGCAGAACAATCTGCTTCAGATGAAGTTCTGGAAGATCTGCGACCTAAACCGCAGCGTTATGCCGACCGGACCTGGATGCCACCTCGTGGTACACGCCGTTCAATGGGCAAACGTTAACAAATAAAAAAGCCATGAAGTTCATGGCTTTTTTATGAGTAAAATTTGAGATCTTCTTAGCGAACTGTTTTACGCGCCTTATTTTCAGGTTTTGGCGGGGCAATCTCACGATCACCTTTCCAGACATCAATAAAGTCTTTTTCATTAATATTATAAAGTTCCAGTAGCGCCAGAATCACAGCACCAAACAGCATGGAACCTTCAGAATTGTTCTGGAAATCAAAAATCTTGCCATTCAGGTTATGCAGAATATCTTCAATCTCAAATACACGATCACGGCCATTGCTGTCGACCGGATAAATCTGAGTGTTAAGCAGAATCTTGGCCAGACTCTTTTCATTGTCGGTCAGTGCCAGAACATCAATCAGCTCATCTGTCGCCGGAGTAAAAATCACTGAATCCCGGAAGATGGTATGCAGGAATTGCGACGTAATTTTCGGAAGCGCTTTTTCTACAAAAGGCCGGAATGACTGGGGGAAAATGACATTGTGAGAAATGCCTTTGAACATCGGAGCAATTTCTTCGACTTTATAACCAGCAATGCCGCAACCGACTGAAGTAATAAAATATTTAATTTTAGGATGGTTCTTGGTGTAAATCTTGAAGTCATCAATATAGTGCTGGATCTGTGAGAGAGGCATCTGTTGCAAATGCTCATTCATAGTCGGAATAGCATAACTTTGACCTGCCCAGCCACGACCAACCCCCATAACCGCCCCAAAATGCTCATAAGCTGTTCGAGCTGCACCTCCGGCATGTTGTCCGGCTAAATTGCTTCCGAAAACAAATACCGTATTTTCTGGCAGAGATTTAACAATACTTTCATCGTGATAATGGTAAGTCATGGCTTTTTTATTCGATGTCCTGATTAGCTTCATGTTGCCTTTGAACGCTATAAGGGTCAAGGTGAAATTAATCTTTATTACATCATCAGATATGGCAGAACTTTATCCAGAAATTTTAGCTGAATAGCGAATAAGCCAGAATAAGGTAAGGAACCGAATCAAAACTTATACTGATTCAATTTTGATAGAAAAGATTAGAACTAAAATGGTTTTAGGCTACGAAAGCATAATATTTCACTCGATTTATTTTACTAAACAGAAACCTGGATAGGGATTGAGTAATTCAGTTTTACCCCCATAATAAATTGAGTCGATATCCGCAGTGAAATGATTAAAGCTATGAGTGATAAACAACCCTTTGAACTGGTGACTAATTATCAACCTGCTGGCGATCAGCCACAGGCCATTGAAAAGCTGGTCAAGGGTATAGAAAAAGGCTATCACGATCAGCTTTTGCTGGGGGTTACCGGTTCGGGTAAAACCTATACTATGGCCAATGTCATTGCCCGTACCCAGCGTCCGACTATTGTCATGGCCCATAACAAAACGCTGGCTGCACAGCTTTATGGCGAATTTAAAGCATTTTTCCCGAATAATGCGGTTGAATATTTCGTCAGTTATTATGACTACTATCAGCCAGAAGCCTATGTGCCATCTTCAGATACCTTTATCGAGAAAGATGCGGCGATTAATGACCACATTGACCAGATGCGTCTTTCGGCCACCCGTGCACTTTTAGAACGACGTGACGCGATTATTGTTGCTTCAGTGTCTGCGATTTACGGTCTGGGTGATCCGAATGCTTATATGAGCATGCTGCTGCATGTGGTCGAAGGCGACCGTATTGGTCGTGATGATATTATCCGTCGTCTGGTCGAAATGCAGTATTCACGTAATGAACTGGAATTCCTGCGTGGTACCTATCGTATCCGTGGTGAGATCATTGATATTTTCCCAGCCGAATCGGATCAGGATGCCATCCGGATTGAACTGTTTGATGATGAAGTCGACTCCATTCGCTGGTTTGATCCTTTAACCGGGAAAATGATCCGTAAAGTGCCGCGTGTCACGATCTATCCTAAAAGTCACTATGTAACACCGAAAGACAATCTGGCTCGCGCGATTGAAACGATTCGAGATGAGTTAAAAGAACGTCTGGTCTTTTTCCGTGAAAATGACAAGTTGCTGGAAGCTCAGCGGATCGAGCAGCGTACCCGTTATGATCTGGAAATGATGCAGCAGCTCGGTTATACCAACGGTATCGAAAACTATTCACGTCATTTATCGGGTCGTCCGGCAGGCGAAGCACCGCCGACGCTTTTTGATTATGTACCCGATGATGCCTTGCTGATTATCGATGAATCGCACGTGACTGTTCCACAAATTGGAGCCATGTACAAAGGTGACCGTTCCCGTAAAGAAAATCTGGTGAATTACGGTTTCCGCTTGCCAAGTGCGCTGGATAACCGTCCGATGAAATTTGAGGAATGGGAACGTATTGTACCGACGACCGTGTACGTCAGTGCCACACCTGCAAGATATGAACTGGAAAAATCTGAACAGGTGGTCGAGCAGGTGGTTCGTCCAACCGGTCTGATTGATCCGGAAATTGAAATTCGTCCAGTCCTGACTCAGGTCGATGATGTACTGTCTGAAATCAATATTCGTAAGGAAATGAATGAACGTGTGCTGGTGACCACATTGACCAAGCGCATGGCAGAAGACCTGACGTCCTATTTAAAAGAATATGGAATCAAGGTTGCCTATTTACACTCCGATATTGATACTGTTGAGCGTGTGAAAATTATTCATGAGCTGCGTACCGGTGTGCATGATGTTCTGGTCGGCATTAACCTGCTGCGTGAAGGTCTGGACATGCCAGAAGTTTCACTGGTTGCAATTCTGGATGCGGATAAAGAAGGTTTCCTGCGTTCAGAGCGTTCATTGATCCAGACCATTGGTCGTGCTGCACGTAACTTGAAAGGTAAAGCGATTTTGTATGCAGATCGCATCACCGATTCGATGCAAAAAGCCATTGATGAGACTGAACGCCGTCGTGCCAAACAGATTCAGTTCAATGAAGAGCATGGCATTACACCGCGTAGTGCAGTACGTCAGGTGATTAAGGAAATTGATACGGGTGAAGTGCTGGATGACGAAACTATTGAGCTGAAAGCTTCCGATCAGGCCCGTGCGATCAGTGCAGATGAACGCCATATCATGGCCGATCCAAAGATGTTCGCGAAGCATATCAATAAACTGGAAAAAGAAATGCTCAAGGCTTCAAAAGAACTACAGTTTGAGCAGGCTGCACGTATACGGGATGAAATTTTACGTTTAAAAGCGCAGATGTTAAGTTAGGTCTGTGTGTAAATTACAGATTTAAATTACGTAAAATCAATCACAAACCTAACATAATGCTACAAAATATGTCTGCGGATGCCGCTATTGTAAGTACGAAATATTCATGTTGAAAATTTTGTCCTGATCAAATAGGTATCGTATGACAACTAAAAATAATCTCCCTCATGCGGGATTGAAACTTGCAAAAATTGCAGTGGGTAGTGCAGTTCTACTTGGACTCGGGGCTGCAACCATGGCTTATGCCAAGAACGATTCTTTACCCACTGTAGAGAAAGTTGAACTGGACCGTTATTTGGGCACCTGGTATGAAGTGGCTCGTAAGCCACTTACATTCCAGAACAAGTGTGATCGTGACGTTACGGCGACGTATACATTAAATGAAAATGGTAACGTTAATGTAGATAACCGCTGTATCCAGAAAAATGGTCAGGTGACTCAATCCGTAGGTGAGGCATACATTCAGAATGCACCTTATAACACCAAGCTTAAGGTAAGTTTCTTGCCAGAGTTTATTCGCTGGTTACCAGTGGGCCGTGGCGATTATTGGGTATTAAAACTGGACGATAATTATCAAACCGTACTGGTCGGCGAGCCTAAACGTAAATATATGTGGGTATTGTCACGTGATCCTCAACTGGATCAGAATGTGGTGAATGAATACCTGCAATATGCGCAATCTGTGGGTTATGATTTGAGTGATGTAATTCATACTAAACAGACCCAACAGGCAAGAAAATAAAAGGCCACTCGGGTTATTTATAAAAACCATGCTTCGGCATGGTTTTTTTAATCCTTCTCTTTTTTAAATTATGTATTTTGCCTTGTAATTACCTTTGGCCTTTGGGCAGATGAATCTTCAAGCTTTATTTTAGACTAATCGTTATAATGCGCTGGAATGATCTTGGGTTTGAAGCATGTATAAAGGCATTGCATTATCGGTATTGGCATCAGTAGTATTTGGTGTTCTTTATATATTCACGCCATTTTTGCAGCCTTTAGACAGTGAACAGACCTTTGCCTGGCGGATGTTGGCGACCATTCCATTTTTGACTGCGTTCATGTGGTGGTCAGGTGACCTCAGCCATATCACTCAAATTTTAAAACGCATTCTCAAACAACCTGCTTTTCTGCTCTGGTTGATCATCAGTTCCCTGTTATGTACGACACAGTTGTGGCTCTTTTTATGGGGACCAATTAATGGCCGCGGTTTACAGGTATCCCTGGGATATTTCCTGTTGCCCTTAGTCATGGTGCTGGTCGGATGTGTGCTTTATAAGGAAAAACTATCGCGCTGGCAGATGGCAGCAGTCGCACTGGCCATATTAGGTGTGGGACATGAAATCTGGCGAATCGGTTCGATCGCCTGGGAAACGGTCTATGTGGCTTTGGCTTATCCACTGTATTTCTTCCTGCGCCGTCGCTTTGGTACGGATCACTTGGGTGGATTCTGGTGGGACTTGTGTCTGATTCTGCCAGTGGCTTTCTATCTGGGCTTTGTACATAGCGATTCTCTCAAGCTTATGGTCAGTTTCCCTCATCTCATCTTGGCAGTGTTGGGTTTGGGCTTCTTAAGTGCTTTAGGCTTAGGTAGTTATATTCTGGCAAGCCGTTATCTGCCTTTCGTAATTTTTGGTCTGCTGAGCTATCTGGAGCCAGTACTTTTGGCTTTTGCGTCTATGGCATTAGGGGAGCGGGTTGAAGCCGGCGAATGGCTGACTTATCTTCCGATCTGGCTGGCCGTCGTATTGTTGGTGATTGAAGGTATTTTGCATTTACGTCAGCACAAGCTGAAACAACGCGAACTTATGCAAAAAGTCGAGAAGCTGGAACAATTTAAAGAAAAATGATTTTATAAAATATTAAATTCCAGATCGTGCAGCTTTAATTAGACAATATTTGTAGATTGTCAGTCCAGATAATGTAAAATTCGAGACATACATCACAAAATAACAAGATATCACGATTTATTTGGGGAATTGTATGTCGGAAATCGCTATTCCATATCAGTTACGTGCCCGCCTGTCACAGCTAGAACCAAGTCTGGATCTGGAATGGCAACGTGAACTCAGCACAGTTCTGGCTGATGTATCTGCCGAGCTTAAAGAAAGTATCGATTTTCAGATTTTAAAACCCAAAAAAATTCTCTGGGATCGTGATGCCAATCAATATCGATACCAGGCTCAACATTCGGTCGAGTTGCTCAGTCAAAAGTTTTTAAATGACCGGATGCGTTATTATGCCAGCACCTTTGCCTTATCCTTGCAAAGCCTGAAAGGCTTAAATGACAGTTTGCAGATTGCGGATTATCTGGAAAATGCACTTGAGCAAATTGATAAAATCGAAGTCGATGAAAACTTTCAGATGCAGCGTGAAAAACTGGAACTGCGCCGAACCTTTTTGCTAAATGCTGCTGAAATTATCCGTGAACTGAAGTTGCAACCTCTAGAAGGGGTGCGCCAGCTGACTGAAGAGCATGTGAAATGCTTTATTACCGAGGTGTTTATCAAGCAGCAACTCCTTGGTTATTGGTACAAACCTCTATTAAAAAAACAAACCGTGGAAATGAAACATCCACTGTTTCGCTATTTCCTGATCAAAGAACAAGAAATCCGTCATTTTGATATTGTCCGTACTTCGCGATTTTTATTCATTGTTGCGCCAGTGATGGATGTACAACAGAATCCATATTCTATTCGCCGTTTCCTGATTGAAGAAAAGGGTGCACTTGAAGATCAGGTTTACCTGAATGTTCTTGTCCTGGATTTGAAAGAGGATATGGATGAGGAAGTGGTCGAAACGCTGAAATCACAGATGCAACGTATGGTAACCTTGCAAAGCCAGATTCATCTGGACGTGATTGATATTGTGCATGATCTGGAACAAATCTCAGAACAAAAGCTACTGCCTTTACTAGTTGAACCCATTCAGGTGGTAGAAAAAAATGCCGATGTGGTGGCACAGCGACATTTGAAAAACTTTGAGGAAATTCTGACTCGGGAATTGTTATTACCCATGCGTGATGCGATCCGTGATCATCTTTCTCATATTGAAGAATTTTCTTATTTATATTTGCACGTACATAAAATCTTTTCTGAAATTCTGGCCTATTACCGTGATTTCAAATCGCAGCCAGCGTTTATGTTTAATCAATATATCCAGAATTTTGAATATAAATTACTGGGGTTTATTCGCCTGCTAGAAAAACGCAAAGGTGAAACCTTTATTCCGACCAACTCGCATGAGTGGCAGGTAATGCACCAGCGTTCCGAGCAACCGGTCAAGGATATTCAGTCTACAATTGCAGATAATGTGCAGCAATATCGGGATCTGAAAAAATATATCAATACGCTGCATCGTCAAAAGAGAGAGCATGAGAAGAAGTCTATTTTCAAGAAATTATGGACTAAGGACACTTCAGATCAGGATATTGAAATTGCACTGAACAGATTGCAGCAGTTAAAGCGCAGCATGTTCCTGGAAATTATCCAGGTTCCACGTACCTATGAAAACAGCAGTGTTTTTCTGGAATTTGAAAGTTTACAGAATTTACAACAGGTCGAACGCCACTATGCTTTCCCATGTGGAGATAATGGTTTGACCCGCTTACCAATCCTGATTCATTTGCCAGAAACCTATGACGATTTTGATGTAGAAAACTTCAATGCCTCCATGAGTCTGGATATGAATTTTTCAGCAGGAACTAAAGTGCAGCTCAATCAGGAAAATGCCATCAGTTATGAACTCTAGTTCTGGCTGAATAAACAACATTTAACAAAAATCTGGTTTTTAAAGGGAATAGAGGAATTTTCAAATTTTAAATGCAAAATCATCTGACTAATTACAATTATTTTCAAAATTTATAGTGAATATATCGGATTTTCAGCCAGAGTTAATCAGCTTTTGATTCAAACTTGCGGCCAATTCCATTACAATTATCGGGTTTTGAAATTTATGCTTAGATTTACAATTAATTAGAGGACGTATCTGTGAGCAAAGACACTATCGTTGCCCTCCATGCAGAGCACCAAGGTCGTTGGAAAAACCGTGAAGAACTTGCGGAACGTATGATTGCCCTAGTAGGTCAGTTATATCGTGAAAAAAATATCGTAGCTACAGTTTACGGTCGCTCTTTAATTAACCGTTCTGTAATCCAGATCCTTAAAGCGCATCGTCGTACTCGAGTATTAGACGTTGAGCTTTCTGTTGTAGACACTTTCCCAATCCTTGAAGCATTGGCAAAAGTGGAAAACATCGGTACTGCTGAAATTGATCTAGGCAAACTTGCTGTTGAATTCAAAGCAAAAGGCGGTGATGTTAACGCATTCGTTGCTGATGCTGTGAAATCACTTGAAGGCAATGCAACTTCTGTAGAAGGTAAAGACGTTGTGCTTTACGGTTTCGGTCGTATCGGTCGTATCCTTGCCCGTTTGATGATCAGCCAGTCAGGTCTAGGCCGTGGCTTGAACCTGAAAGCAATCGTAGTTCGTAAGTCATCTGATGGTGACCTTGAAAAACGTGCGTCTTTATTACGTCGTGACTCAATTCATGGTCCATTCGCTGGTACGATTTCTGTAGATGAAGAAAACGAAGCAATCATTGCAAACGGTCAGTTCATCAAAGTGATCTATGCATCTAATCCATCTGAAGTGGATTACACTGCATACGGTATCGAAAATGCATTAGTGATCGATAACACTGGTAAATGGCGTGATGCTGAAGGTCTTGCTCAACACCTGAAATGCCCAGGCGCTGCTCGCGTAATTCTGACTGCACCTGGTAAAGGTGACATGAAGAACGTTGTATTTGGTGTGAACCAGGCTGACATCCTTGATGAAGATCAAATTATCTCTGCTGCAAGCTGTACAACCAATGCGATCACTCCAACATTGAAAGTGTTAAACGACAAATACACAGTGATCAATGGTCACGTTGAAACAGTTCACTCGTTCACAAACGACCAGAACCTGATCGACAACTACCATAAAGCTGACCGTCGTGGCCGTGCTGCAACATTGAACATGGTTATCACTGAAACTGGTGCTGCTAAAGCAGTTGCGAAAGCACTTCCTGCACTGAAAGGCAAGTTGACTGGTAACTCTGTACGTGTTCCTACACCAAACGTATCTCTTGCAATCCTGAACCTGACTTTAGACAAAGAAGTTGATCGTGATGAAGTGAATGAATACATTCGTCAAATCTCAATCAATTCTAACCTTCAAGGTCAAATCGGTTATACAAACTCTACTGAAGTTGTATCTTCTGACTTTATCGGTTCTCGTACTGCAGGTGTATTCGACGCTCAAGCGACAATCACTTCAGGCAACCGTTTAACTTGCTACGTTTGGTACGATAACGAAGTGGGTTATAGCTGCCAGGTACTTCGCATTGCTGAACAAATGGGCGGCGTAAGCTATCCAAAAGTTCCTGCTGAAACAAATGCATAATTTGTAGAAGTTATCTAAAAAAGAGCCTCTTTTGAGGCTCTTTTTTTATTGTGGAAGATAAAGGTGACAAATCAGCTTTATCAAATCATATCCTTTAATTGATGGAAAATTCACCTTGATACGTCCATATGAATCTGTTAGCTTACAAATGGTAAGTACATTAAAAATAGTAAGTAAGAACTAAAAATTGTGATCAAGAAAGGAACTCTTTAATGACTAAGTATGCAATCAGTCCATTACTGGGACAGGTGCTATCTAATGAATGTCCATCCCGTGAAATACTGGAACATCTCACCAATAAATGGTCAGTGCTGGTATTGCGCTGTTTAAGTGAGGGCGTACATCGCTTTAGTGAGCTGAAGCAGCAAATTGAAGGGGTCAGTGAAAAAATGCTGGCGCAAACCTTAAAAATGCTGGAGCAAGATGGTTTTATTTTAAGAACGGTTTATCCGGTTGTGCCCCCTAAAGTGGAATATCAGTTGACCATTACCGGTTCGCAAGCGGCAGAAAAAATAAATTATTTGATTGGCTGGGTAGAGCGCAGTTTGCCAGAAATTTTAGAAAATAAAGAACGTGTTGCTAAATAAAATTTAAATTGCTTTTGGGGGAAGCAATGCATGAAAAAGTTAGAAAATTTAATTACCAATTTATTTTCAGTTTATGCGTATATTTTATTAGTATGTATTGGTCTTTATTGGATATTTAAGTATATGGAGTTGGATATAACTCTAGCATCTAACTTATTAATCTGGTCTGCAACGATCTTTGCTCCGATTGTAATTTTACTTACATATAAAGAATGGCAAAAGCAAAAAGCGGCCGAGGTTATTGCAGATATTGCAAAAAATTTAACAATTATTCTAGATGATTATCATAAACAGATTAAATTAATCACTGAGCAAATTGAAATAAATATTAAACATCAAATAGGCGAGATTAACGTAAATTATCCTTCACCAAATTCTTTTGACCAACAAGCCATGCAAGGGATGTTAGCAAAGACATTCAGTTTAAAAAATAGAATTGATGAGTATTACAATTTAATGAAATTTGAAAATCAAGATGGAGAGCTCATAAGTAAAAAAGAAAAATTCGATAAAGTCATAGATCAGTTAAAAATTTATTGCTTTACGAGTGGAAGGGATAACCACGAATTATTCGATAAAGAATCTATTTTAAAAGGCATGGATGATTTTATTATAGAAGTATACAAATATGCTTTATATCGTAAAAGTATAATTTTTAATATTTTATAGTAATTCAGGAAGAGAAATAAAATTATAATTCCTTTATTAACTTTTTTAAAATCACATTGATCATTTGAAGTAATTCCAATTAAATGAAGTAAAACTATAAAAATGAAGATGCTTAAAATATAAAAAGAATTACCTCAATTCTGAAATAAGGGAAAACACTTTTATAATTCTTATTTTGTATAAGTTCCTCACAAAAATTTGTGATAAGTCGTCAATCTGTATCAGCTTTTTGCTTGAATATTATAAAATAATTCTAAATTGGGTCTTCTTCTTGGAAAGCTCAATAAATATAGTCGAGAAATGCTTTAAAATATGGCAGAATAGGCGGTTTTTAAAGTTTTTAGAGGATTGGCATTATGCGCTTTGTTGATGAAGCAGTCATTACCGTAGAGGCTGGCGACGGTGGCAATGGCGTAGCCAGTTTTCGCCGTGAAAAGTTCGTACCATTTGGTGGTCCAGATGGTGGTGATGGTGGTCGTGGCGGCAGCATTTATATTCAGGCTGACGATGACACGAGTACCCTTGTAGATTATCGTTATACCCGTAAATTTCGCGCTGAACGTGGTAAAAACGGTGCTGGCGCAAACTGTGCTGGTCGTGGTGGCGAATCAGTTATTTTAAAAGTTCCTGTGGGAACAACTATCGTCGATTCAGAATCTGGCGATATTATTGGCGATCTGGTTGAAGACGGCCAGAAAGTATTAGTGGCACATGGCGGCCAAGGTGGTCTGGGTAATACCCACTTCAAATCATCAACCAACCGTTCTCCGCGTAAATGTACACATGGTACTAAAGGCGAATTCCGTGAAATCCGCCTTGAGCTGAAAGTACTGGCTGATGTGGGCTTGCTTGGCATGCCAAACGCAGGTAAATCAACCTTTATCCGTGCAGTCTCTGCAGCAAAACCAAAAGTGGCAGATTATCCGTTTACGACCATGGTACCTAATCTGGGTGTAGTGGATGCGGATCGTCACCGTTCATTTGTAATGGCGGATATTCCAGGTCTGATCGAAGGTGCGGCAGAAGGTGCAGGTCTCGGGATTCGCTTCCTGAAACATTTGGCACGTACCCGTATTCTGCTTCACATTGTCGATGTTCAACCGATTGACGGTTCAGATCCAGCTTACAATGCCAAAGCGATTTTGAATGAGTTGCAAAAATTCTCCCCAACACTTTCAAAATTACCGGTGGTATTGGTTCTGAATAAGGTCGATCAGCTTGCTGTAGATACTCGCGATGAATGGTGTAATCACATTCTTGAAGAATTGCAGTGGGAAGGTCCTGTCTTTAAAACTTCAGGCTTAACGGCTGAAGGAACTAAGGATGTGGTGTATTACCTGATGGATCAAATCGAGCAGCAACGCGAACGCGAAGTTGAAGATCCTGAATACGCAGCAGAGATGAAAGAATTCCGTGATCAGCTTGAAGCTGAAACACGTGAACAAACGATTGCTGCGAAAGAAGCTTATCGTGAAATGCGTCGCGCTCAACGTCTGGGCGGCGATGACTTTGATGATGAAGATGATGACGACAGCGACGTAGAAGTATATTACGTACGTTAATCTTTTAAAGATAAGTCTGAGGACAAGATGATAGAAGTGGTAGATGGGCAACGTCAGCTCAAGGGTTGTAAACGAATCGTTGTTAAAATCGGATCATCTTTACTCACAGCAAACGGGCAAGGTTTAGATTTAGATGCGATCTCGCATTGGGCGGGACAAATCGCGGATCTACACAATGCCGGACACGAGATTATTCTCGTTTCTTCCGGAGCTGTGGCTGAAGGTATGGTTCGAATGAAACTTGAGAATCGACCCACCGATCTACCCAGTCTTCAGGCTTGTGCTGCCATTGGTCAGATGGGTTTAATCCAGACCTGGTCAAGTGTGCTGGAAAAACACAGCATTCAAACTGCTCAGGTGTTATTGACTCATGATGACCTGGCAGACCGTCGTCGTTATCTGAATTCTTGTGATGCCTTGCAGCACCTGATTGATTGGCATGTGATTCCGGTCATTAATGAAAATGACACGGTTTCTACTGACGAAATTCGCTTTGGTGATAACGATACCTTAGCTGCGATGGTGGCGGGACAAGTTCACGCAGATCTGCTGATTATCCTGACTGATCAGGAAGGCATGTTTGACTCGGATCCACGTTCTAATCCGGATGCCAAACTGTTCCATACCGTGCGTGCCATGGATGAAAGCCTGTTTGATATGGCAGGCGGCGGCGGAAAATTTGGTCGTGGCGGTATGCTGACCAAAGTCCGTGCTGCACGTCTGGCTGCAAAATCTGGTTGTCCAACGCTGATCGCTAGTGGTGATAGCGACAATGTTTTATCGCGCCTAATGGCAGGTGAAATGTTGGGTACACTTTTTATCACTGATGATGATCGCATGACTGCACATCAGCAATGGTTAGCAGCGCATCTGCAAACTGCAGGTCGTTTGGTGATTGATGATGGTGCGGTTAAAGCCATCAAAGAAAATCACCGTAGCTTGTTGCCTGTCGGTGTCAAAGCGGTAGAAGGACATTTTGACCGTGGTGATGTAGTGGAATGTGTCGATCGACAAGGTCACCGTATTGCTGTAGGACGTGTCAACTTCAGTTCGCGTTCAGCGGAAATTGTCAAAGGTCTGGCATCAGATAAAGTGCATCAGGTCTTGGGTGAAGCACGTTCTTTAGAGATGATTCATCGCAATCATATGGCAATTTACTAAATTATTAAGATTAAAAAAATCCCGCTTTCGAGCGGGATTTTTTATGTCTGGAAATTTACTTCACCCAGCCCATCCGAATAAATGGCATAAACAGGAATTGATGAATACTGAGAATAAAGTTCATGATTTTATTCTCATATTTCCACCAGAGCGGTAAGCCAGCAAGATTGACTGCCAAAGCAATCAGGAATGCTCCCACCATATCAATCGGAAAATGCACACCTACATAGACCCGTGACCAAGCGACTAGCCAGGCAGTCCAGAGCAGGATTCGACCCAAATCACGTTGTGCTGAGAAATAATAGGCAAAGGCAATCCCGCTAAAAATACTCATGTGATTGCTTGGGAATGAACCTGTAGGTGCGTGCTCAATCAGGGTTTGACCAACCTCCATGACAAAAGGGCGGGGTGTGTTTAGAACGGCAGATAATACTTCGCTAATAGTCAAAGTAATCGCTGTAAAGACCGCAGCTTTAATAATCCCGGTTTTTACTTCATGACCACCACGCAGCCAGGCAATAGCAAAAATCAGCAGGAATACATACACCAGATCATGTGCTATCAGACTGGCATAGTTGATCATCCAGATCGAGGCTTGGTCAGGTACATTGAGAAGATGAAACAGATACAGGTTCAGTTGATCGAGTGACATGAGGAGAGAGAGGGCTGACACAAATGTCCGTTACTCTAAACCGATCAAAGCTCAATTCATATCTGAGTTTGTATGAATTTGTAGCATTGATTTTTCACAGAATATTCAAGTGATAAAAAACCACCCAAAAGGGTGGTTTTTAAACATCTAAATAATTTTATTAAGACTTATTTAAACTGAATCGCCCCATTCGCGCTGACGGTCATTTGCGATTCGCCTGCCGCAACTTCCTGCTCAGGAACCGCCATATCAGCCGATGCAGATTTCATCATGGCCATACGCGGTACTGGCTGTGGTGAATAATTGTTAGTATTCAGGTTTAAGTTCACCAGTTGATAACTCGGTTTGTTCCAGGTCTGGGTGAGTGCCTGTGCGCGTTGCTGGAAGTTTTTGGTGGCTTCAATCATCAGTTCGCTTTCAACTTTTTTACGCTTTTCGTCAGATACCTTGAAATTAATCGACTGGGTCTGGAAGTGCTGTTGTAATTCAGCAATTAATTGAGATGTCGCTTTAAAATCTTTTGATTCTAGACGAATCTGGGCACGACCACGCCATTCTTTCAATTTACGGTTGTCATTGTCATAAATAGGGTAAGTACTTTGTGCCCCAGTCTCGATTTTCACAGTTGGATATTTGCGTGCTGTGGCAATTGCTTGATTCATCAGCTGGTTAATTTGAGTGGCTAGTTCAGCCGGCTGTTTGTTGGATTTTTCAATATAAAGCACAGCATGCATTTCATCATTTGAGATTTCACGGCTAGCCTCTGCTGAAAGATTAACAACATTATAATTCAGAGATTCAGCAGGAGCTGCGAAAGCGGCAGAAGATAATGCGCCGAGCAAAGCAAGCGCTGAAAAAGAAGAAAGACGCATTTTGTTGTCCTGTTTTAGTGGAATTGTTGGCCTTGTGCTGATCATAAAATACTAAGGTGGAAATGTGTTGATATTCCGAAATTATTGTCGTTGGATTGTTAAAAATATATTTTATTTATTATAGGTATATAGAAACTAAATGTGATAAAAATTATATACTTATTGAGATAATTGTTTGATAATTACACTGTTGTATTCATGACAACAAAATTGCATAAAATGTTTAGGGTTCCTTGTCATTGCCATGCATAAAGTTGATAATTTAGACAGCAACATTTTTTGATATATTTTTTCAATAACAGCCGAGGCAAATTGATACTAAAAGTTGTTTATTTTCCTGAAAAAAACTGTATCATCCGCCTCTCCTAGTTACTGAATAGAAAATTGTCTAACTAGATTATATAAAGCACCGAGTCAAACGACCGCAAGTCACCAGACTTATTTCTTTCAACCCATATCAGAGATGGTAATTCGATATGAGCGTTTCTTCTGTAAATCCTGCCACCAATTCCACAAACGAATACTACTTGACTCGCCAAAGTCAGATGGAATCGAATGTGCGTAGTTATCCACGTAAATTACCGTTAGCGATAGCGAAAGCACAAGGTTGCTGGGTTACCGATGTTGAAGGTACGGAGTACCTTGATTGTTTAGCTGGGGCAGGGACATTGGCATTAGGCCATAATCACCCTGCGGTCATTCAAAGTATCCAGGACACACTTGCAAGCGGTCTTCCATTGCATACGCTGGATCTCACCACTCCTTTAAAAGATGCTTTTACTGAGGCACTTCTTGCTTACCTGCCAGGTGGCAAAGAAGAATATTGCTTACAGTTCTGTGGTCCATCTGGTGCAGATGCGACTGAAGCAGCGATTAAACTTGCCAAAACCTTTACTGGCCGTAGTTCAGTGATCAGCTTCTCTGGTGGCTATCACGGTATGACTCACGGTTCTTTGGCAATGACAGGTAACCTGTCTGCGAAGAACTCAGTGAATGGTTTAATGCCAGGCGTTCAATTCATGCCATATCCGCATGAATACCGTTGCCCATTGGGTCTAGGCGGTGAAGCGGGCGTTGATGCTTTGACTTATTATTTCGAAAACTTCATTGAAGATGTCGAAAGCGGTGTAACCAAGCCAGCAGCTGTGATTCTTGAAGCGATTCAAGGTGAAGGTGGGGTGGTAACAGCACCTGTAAAATGGTTGCAGAAAATCCGTGAAGTGACTGAAAAACACAACATTGTGTTGATTCTTGACGAAGTTCAAGCAGGCTTTGCGCGTTCAGGCAAAATGTTCGCATTCGAACATGCTGGTATCGAACCTGATGTGGTTGTAATGTCTAAAGCCGTTGGCGGTAGCTTGCCACTTGCAGTACTGGGTATTAAACGTAAGTTCGATGCATGGCAACCTGCTGGCCATACCGGTACTTTCCGTGGTAACCAGCTGGCAATGGGTACAGGTCTTGCGACGCTACAAACCATTAAAGAACAAAATCTTGCGCAAAATGCACAAGAACGTGGTGATTTCCTGCAAGCTGAACTGAAAAAACTGGCTGCTGAATTCCCATGTATCGGTAATGTACGTGGTCGCGGTCTGATGATCGGTGTTGAAATCGTGGATGAGCGTAAACCAGCGGATCATATGGGTTCTTTCCCTGCTGATGGCCAATTGGCTGCAGCAATTCAAACCGCTTGTTTCAACAACAAACTGTTGCTGGAAAAAGGTGGTCGTAACGGTACAGTAATCCGTTTACTTTGCCCATTGATCATCACTCAAGCTGAGTGTGAAGAAGTTCTGGTTCGCTTCAAGAAAGCGGTTGCTGAAGCTCTAGTCGCAGTTCGAGGCGCATAATTCATGGTAGATTTTGCAGAACACCGTAAAGCGTTACTCTGCAATGATGCTGCATCTATCGCTGACTATGAGTCGGCGATGGATCAGGCAACCAAAGCGGTTGCAGCATGGTTGCAAAATGACAAGATGTATACTGGCGGTAGCATCAAGGAATTGCGTAGCGCAATTGCGTTCAATCCTTCTAAAGAAGGCTTGGGCGTAGAGAAATCTTTAGAGCGTATGGTTGAGCTATTCCTCAACAAGAGCTTGAAAGTACATCACCCGCATTCGCTTGCGCATTTGCATTGCCCGACGATGGTAACCAGCCAGATCGCGGAAGTGTTAATTAACGCCACTAACCAGTCCATGGACTCTTGGGATCAAAGCCCAGCAGGTTCTTTGATGGAAGTGCAACTGATTGACTGGTTACGCCAAAAAGTCGGCTATGGCTCAGGTCAGGCAGGTGTGTTCACTTCTGGTGGTACACAATCCAACCTGATGGGCGTATTGCTGGCGCGTGATGCCTGCATCGCGAAAAACTGGAAAGATGAAAACGGTAATCCGTGGTCGGTTCAGCGTGATGGTATCCCAGCGGATGCAATGCGTAACGTCAAAGTCATCTGTTCTGAAAATGCGCATTTCTCTGTGCAAAAGAACATGGCGATGATGGGCATGGGCTTCCAGTCCGTTGTGACTGTTCCTGTGAACGAAAATGCGCAGATGGATGTTGATGCTCTGGAAAAAACCATGGCACATCTTCAGTCTGAAGGCAAGATCGTGGCATGTGTGGTGGCAACTGCTGGTACAACTGATGCTGGTGCAATTGATCCCCTCAAACAGATTCGTGAAATCACCAATAAGTATGGCGCGTGGATGCACATCGACGCAGCATGGGGTGGTGCACTGATTCTGTCTAATGACTATCGTTCTATGCTGGATGGTATCGAGTTGTCTGATTCAGTGACATTGGATTTCCATAAGCATTACTTCCAGACCATTTCATGTGGTGCATTCTTGCTGAAAGATGAAGCGAACTATCGTTTCATGCACTATGAAGCAGAATACCTGAATTCGGCATATGACGAAGAGCACGGTGTTCCTAACCTGGTATCGAAGTCACTACAAACCACTCGCCGTTTCGACGCATTGAAATTGTGGATGACTGTAGAAGCGCTGGGTGAAGAGCTTTATGGTTCGATGATTGACCATGGCGTGAAATTGACTCGTGAAGTCGCAGATTACATCAAGGCAACTGATGGTCTGGAACTTCTGGTTGAGCCACAATTTGCATCGGTATTGTTCCGTGTGGTTCCAGCAGGCTATCCAGCTGAGTTTGTCGATGCCTTGAATCAGAACGTCGCGGATGAACTGTTTGCGCGTGGTGAAGCAAATATTGGTGTGACTAAAGTGGGTCAAGTTCAATCACTGAAAATGACGACTTTAAGCCCGGTTGCAACGCTTGAAAACGTGAAGAACCTGTTGGCACTTGTGCTTGCAGAAGCGGACCGTATCAAAGATTCAATTGCTGATGGTACTTATACACCGCCAATCGCATAAGCGGTTGCAGGTGAAAAAAGGAGATCGTTAAGATCTCCTTTTTTATTGGAATTTGGCTGACACATAGATAATGATTTTTAAATAAAATTAAGCTGCAAATAAAGGACTAAAGCCTTTTTTCCTTAATAGTTTACGGTACATACTGGAGCTGCGATCTGCCGGGAAATGTGCTTCCAGAGATAAGTCTAGCGGTAAAAACTCAGGCTTCTGATTTTCGACAATCAGGCGATCTTCTTCAAAAATCTTCAGATTAAAATCATAGGCTTCTTCGACAGGTAAGTCTTTATCATAATTACGACAGATGGGAGCAAACAGTCGGGTCTGACGGGCGGTCATCGGTGAAGCAGCATTCATAATCACCTGTTTGGCATCATTAGGGAAATGGATGGTCAGGGTCGCGGTAAAGGGCAGACTAATTTCAAAATGCCGTAGCCATTTAAAATCTTCCTGACCGCACTGATCTAACCCAATCGGATAACGGCCGACACTGCTGATATAGTCGGCACTGAAACCATATTCAGTTTCTGTTGTGGTGTAATTCGGGACTTCAACATCATTCGGATCACCGAAGGTATCCGGATGTACCCAGGCAAAATGGGCGACATCAATAAAGCCTTCTAGCTGTCTGCCAGCAAAACATTTGATGTCGACTTGTGGGCAAACCAGTTGCTGATAATCTGCATCATTCCAATAAGGCATCACTGGAATATTCGGTTCAGCATCTTTGTCAGCTGTCAGTGAACACCAGATCAGACCATAACGTTCAACCGCGGCATAGGTCCGTAAATGAAAACGATCTGAAATTTTATGCTGTGGATGGGCAGGGATACGGTTGCATTTACCTTGTGTACCAAAACGCAAGCCATGATAAGGACAGACGATGCCTTGACCATCATTTTTTCCCAAACTTAAAGGCACACCACGATGCGGACAGGCATCTTTGGCCACAACTAGTTCATCCTGCATCTTGTAAATGACCAGTGGCATATCTAACAACATTGTCCCTAGCGGCTGTTCAGAGACATCACGGGCTAAGGCCACTGGATACCAATATTGAGCCAGGAGATGCCAGTCATGTTCTTCAAATGTCATGTGAATCGGTAAATCGGGATTGAAAACTGGAATGGTTGTGCTATTCATGACGCTATCACTGTGATTCTTTATTTCCAATATAGGCCAATGTGATGTTCTACGAAATTTCAAAGATCAGGACATCCTGTTGCATAAATTCGAACAGGATGTAAGGAAGAATGAGCTATAGGCAAAAAATTAAAGGAAGCAATATTTAAAGTTCCAAAAAAGCATCCCGAAAGATGATTCTTCTATTTTCCATGCACAAAATGTGCATTCAGGACTTTATGCCTAATGTGATATGCAAGCTCCATTCAGACAAAATCAGCTAATGTCAGGGAACAACAAAAATATCTGATTCAGGATGAAGAGATGACTAATTTGCATGTATCCCAACCCGTTGGCTGTATTATTCAAGGAAAAATGGTACAAGGCGCTGCCGAAAGTTTTGTAGTGATCAATCCTGCTGATGAGCAGGTATTGGCACTGTGTTCCTCTCCCTCGGAAGCACAAATTGAAGACACCATCCGTAGTGCCGAGCAGGCTTTTCACCAATGGAAAAATATGGATGATGCTGCGCGACAGGCAATCCTGCATCGTATTGCAGATCGTATTGAAGAACACCGAGAAGAATTAGCGCGTTTAGTGGTGCAGGAGCAGGGCAAACCCTATGCACTGGCTGAATTTGAAGTCGGTGGGGCCATTGCCTGGACCCGCTATCAGGCAGAACTCAAGATTGAAACTGAAATCTTACAGGATGATGCCAACAAGCGGATCGAACTTCATCATCGGCCTTTAGGGGTCGTGGCATCGATTACCCCATGGAACTGGCCTTTAATGATTGCTGTCTGGCATATCATGCCGGCAATTCGCGCTGGCAACGTGGTGATCAATAAACCTTCAGAATTTACCCCATTGTCGACACTTCGACTCGGTGAGTTGATTCAGCAAGAAGTTGCACCTGGAGTGGTCTCTATACTTACAGGAGGCGGAGAAGTTGGGGCTAAGCTGACCAGTCACCCTGCAATTGCCAAAGTAGTATTTACCGGTTCGACCGTAACTGGGCAAAGAATCATGCAGAATGCAGCTGCGACATTCAAGCATCTGACACTGGAACTTGGTGGCAATGATGCAGGCATTGTTTTGCCAGATACCGACATTCAGGCAATGGCAGCTCGCATCTTTCATGGAGCCTTTATCAACATGGGCCAGACCTGTGCAGCGTTGAAACGGCTGTATGTGCATGACAGCCAATATGATTCACTGGCACAGGAATTAGTAAAAGTCGCACAGCAACAATCTCTGGGAGATGGTTTAGCCGAGACGACTACTTTTGGCCCAGTGCAAAACATCAAGCAATACCAAAAAGTTCAGACCATGATTCAGGAAGCTCAGGATGAAGGTGCAATAGTCATGACATCTGGTCAGAATCTACCGGATA
Source organism: Acinetobacter sp. YH12041 (assembly GCF_013419975.1). Classification (NCBI taxonomy): domain Bacteria; kingdom Pseudomonadati; phylum Pseudomonadota; class Gammaproteobacteria; order Moraxellales; family Moraxellaceae; genus Acinetobacter; species Acinetobacter sp. YH12041. The sequence goes on from NZ_VOZC01000010.1 coordinate 41,795, forward strand.
CAGGCTATTTTATTGCACCAACAATTGTGACCAATGTAAGCCCAGATAGCCGTCTGGTGCAGGAAGAGCAGTTTGGTCCGGTGTTACCTTTGATTCGTTATCACGATATTGAAGAAGTACTGACTGAAGCCAACAATACGGATTTTGGCTTAGGTGGTTCGATCTGGTCATCCAATCTAGAGCAGGCACAACAGTTTGCTCAACGACTGAGTTGTGGTACGGCATGGATCAATACGCATGGTGAGATTTTCCCGCATGTACCTTTTGGTGGATGGAAGCATTCGGGCATCGGTGCCCAGTTCGGACTGAGTGGGCTGCTCGAAAATACGATTCAGCAGGTTGTTCATATTAATAAAACTTAAATCAAAAAAAAGCTCAAGTTAAACTTGAGCTTTTTTCTTTTACTTTAAGATATATCAACGTAATAAAGGGCGGGCAGCCTGAAAATCAAAATGTAATTGCTTGAATTTATTTAAGACAATATAAGATTTGATATGACCAATAAAATTACAGCTTAGTAATTTTTCAGTCACAAAATTTGCCAGCATTTCCAGATTTTTAGCGCCTACTTTTAACATGAAATCTGCATCACCACTTAAAGAAAAAGCTTCCTGAATAGCTTCTTCTTCTTCAATCAATTGTTGAAAAGCGATCTTCGCTGCTGCGTCATGTGTTTTGAGATTGACCTGAACCATAGCCAAAACTGCAATTCCCAAAGCTTCAGGATGAATGCAGGCGCTATAACCCAAAATAATTCCTTTTTGCTCTAGCAGCTGACGCCGTCTAGAACATTGAGAGGCTGACAAACCGATTAAATCTCCGATTTCCTGATTCGTCAGGCGCCCATTTTTTTGCAAAGCCTGGATGATTTTCCAGTCAAATTTATCCATTGCATCCATTGCATTGAATCCTTATTCGATACACGTTCTATGTATTTTTAAATCATTGTGACTTGCATTATGCACGAAATCAGAAAATGAAATGCAATATTCTGTAATTGAAGCATAATAAGTGATAGGGAAAATAATAATGTTTATGGAAATTGGTCAGTACCTTAATCAGCGCCTGCAAGAGCTAGGAATTCAGTATATTTTTGGTGTGCCAGGTGACTTTAATCTCTCCTATTTAGAACAGATTGAAATTGATCCAAAACTGGAATTTATCGGTAACTGTAATGAGCTAAATGCAGCTTATGCAGCAGATGGTTATGCCCGTCTACATGGTGTCGGCGCTTTACTGACCACTTATGGTGTGGGCGATCTAAGCGCGATTAACGGCATTGCAGGTGCATATGCCGAGCAGGTTGCCATGGTGCATATTTCCGGTATTCCGCCTTTGCATGCCGTAGAGCAGGGCGCTTTGTTACACCATACCCTGATTGATGGCGATTATGACAATATCATGAATTGTATGCGCGAATTTACTGTGGCACAAACGCGTTTGACTCCAGCCAATGCAGTGAGTGAAATTGACCGGGTATTAAAGCAATGTATATTGATGCGTCGACCGGTTCATATTCAGCTTCCATCGGATATTACCCATCTTCAGATTAAAGTACCTAAGCAGCCTCTGGATCTGAGCCGTCCACAGAGTGATCCAAAACTTCTGCAAGAAACTGCGGCACGGATAGCCAAACGCATCAAACAGGCACGTCAGCCAGTCCTGCTCATTGACAATGAAGCAGAAATTTTCCAGCTTACCGATATGCTGCAAAATTGGGCTGAGCGCATGCAGATTCCCTATACCTGTCTGTCTACTGCCAAAAATATCATGAATGAAAGTCACCCCTTATATGCGGGCGTTTATGCAGGTGCAGCAAGCGCAGCATCGACTTGTCAGCTGGTGGAACAGTCGGATTGCCTGATCGCTATTGGGCCACGTTTTACCGATGTTGCCACCGCATTTTTCTCACATCGTGTATCCGTACAAAATATGTTGTATCTGGCGGATTCCTGTCTTTGTCTGGATGGGCAGATGATCAGTGGACTGGATTTAGCTCAGTTGATCCAAGCTATCTCAAAACAGACTTTAGATGATCAACCACGTACTTTTAATCCTGCACCGAAACCATCGTTACAAACTCAACAGATCGAAGAAAATACTGCGCTGAGCCAAACTGCACTCTGGCAGCAGATTTCTGAATTCTTACAGGAAGATGATGTGATTGTGGCAGAAGTGGGCACTGCCAATGCAGGTTTATCAGGATTGACCTTACCTGTGACTGCTAAGTATCTGGTTCAACCGATCTGGGGTTCGATTGGTTATACCTTGCCTGCCTTGCTTGGCAGTATGCTTGCTGCACCACAGCGCCGTCATCTGTTATTTATTGGGGATGGTTCGATTCAGCTGACCATTCAGGAGCTTTCAACCTTATTAAGAGAAGGCTTAAAACCTGTAATTTTTATTTTAAATAATGGCGGCTATACCATTGAACGTTTGATCATGGGTGAAAATGCCAAGTACAACGATGTTCAGAACTGGCAATACAGTCAGTTTGCCCAAGTCTTTTCTGCAGATACCCCGCATCAGGCTCATATAGTCAAAACCCCGGCAGAATTAAAGCGTACACTCGCACAGGTTCATCAGGCTGAGGAATTATGTCTGATTGAGCTGCAACTCCCACGTATGGATGCGCCACAACGCTTAAAACAGTTTGCTGAAGTCGTGGCACGCTATGACTATGGTGAATATGGTTATAAGCAGCTGGTTGAGCAGAATACACCTCCCTACAAAAAGGCAATCTAGCAAAATGTAGAAATTAAAAAAAATTGTTCACAAGGAGTGACAATATGGATGTTGAAGATCATCAATTAAAAAAACAGCTTTCCAACAGGCATATCCAGCTAATCGCCTTAGGTGGAGCGATCGGTACAGGATTATTTTTAGGTTTATCACATACAATTCAGCTGGCAGGCCCATCAGTGCTTTTGGGCTATGCCATCGCTGGCATCATTGCATTTCTGATCATGCGCCAATTGGGTGAAATGGTGGTGCATGAACCGGTCAGTGGTTCATTCAGTTATTTTGCCAATAAATACTGGGGCAAAAAAGCAGGCTTTATTTCAGGCTGGAACTATTGGGTGCTCTATGTCTTAGTGAGTATGGCTGAGTTGAGTGCAATTGGTACTTTTATTCAGTTCTGGTGGCCGGAGATTCCGACCTGGCTCACGGCACTGGCATTCTTCCTGCTTATGAATGGGATCAATCTGGTCAATGTCAAATTCTTCGGTGAGAGCGAATTTATATTTTCCATGGTCAAGATCATTGCCATTTTAAGCATGATCGGATTCGGGATCTATCTGCTGTTTAGCGGTTCTGCAGGAAGTCAGGCCAGTGTGACCAACTTGTGGCAGCATGGCGGATTTTTCCCTGAGGGCTGGTCGGGTTTTATGATGGCACTTGCCGTGATTATGTTTGCATTTGGTGGGCTGGAGCTGATTGGTATTGCTGCTAGTGAAACCAAAAATCCAGAAAAGACCATTCCAAAAGCAGTCAATCAAATTGTCTACCGTGTACTCATTTTTTATATTGGCGCCATAGGTGTGTTGCTATGTCTCTATCCATGGAATCTGGTGGCGCAAGGCGGTAGTCCGTTCGTAATGATTTTCCAGTCATTGAATAGTCACGGCGTGGCCAATGTCCTTAATTTTGTAGTTCTAGTTGCTGCACTTTCGGTCTATAACAGCTGTATTTATTGTAATACCCGTATGTTATTGGGTCTGGCTCAGCAGGGTAATGCACCGGCATTTTTGAAGAAAATTAACCGCCGCGGTATCCCGGTGAATGCTGTTCTATTCTCGGCAGCAGTCTCCGGTATCTGTGTATTAATGAATTACCTCATGCCGGGTGAAGCTTTTGGTATTCTGATGCTACTGGTGGTGTCTGCTCTGGTGATTAACTGGCTGATGATTTCACTGACCCATCTGAAATTCAGAAAAGCCATGCAGGAACAGCAGCAGACGACCGCATTCCCAAGTCTGTTTGGCCGCTGGAGTAATTACCTGACGATTTCATTTATCATCATGATTTTAATGATCATGAGCTTTACCAAAGAAATGCAGATTGCTGTTGCATTGGTGCCGGTCTGGTTGCTGTTTTTGACGGTGATGTATGTGATGAAATATCGCAGGAAACCTGTGCTCTTGCCTGAATCTACTGAACCCACCACTTAAATAAAAAGGCCCTGAACAGGGTCTTTTTTCTATTATATTGTCTTGATCAGGTGACGGATTAATTATCATAAAACCGTCATAAAGCTGTAACCCGGCTGTCATATTCCAAAATCAAAATGTGAGTATCGAAAACAGGTACTCAACTGAATCAAAAGTGGTGTACTCGAAATTTTAATAAATGAGAGAGATCCAGAATGCGCTTAACAAATATAGCAATCTTAATTGCAGCGGGGGTAGCGGCATCCACGACAGCGAATGCAGCACGTGACACTATTCAAATCGCAGGTTCTTCTACTGTTTTACCTTATGCCAGTATTGTCGCTGAAGAATTTGGCAATACTTTCCCTCAGTTTAAAACACCAGTCGTTGGTTCAGGTGGTTCATCTGGCGGCCTAAAACAGTTCTGTAATGGTGTAGGGGACAATACCATTGATATTGCCAATGCCTCGCGTCAAATCAAAAGTGCCGAACTGGCAGAATGTAAAAAGAATGGTGTCAACAAGGTACTAGAAATCAAGATCGGGTATGACGGGATTGTCTTTGCATCTAATTCGAATAAAGCCGCTTATAAATTACGACCTCAGCATGTTTATGCTGCTTTAGCTGCGCAGTTACCTTCTAAAGGGAAAATGGTGGCTAATCCATATACCCGCTGGAACCAGATTGATCCAGCTTTGCCGAATGAACCCATCACTTTAGTGATTCCGGCTTCAAATCATGGCACACGTGAAGTCTTCCAGGAGAAGATGGTGGATGCAGGCTGTGAAACGTATGCTGCAATTAAGTCTCTAGATAAAGATGCCAAGAAAAAGGCGTGTAGCACCTTCCGTAAGGATGGACGCGTCATTGAAATATCAGGTGACTATACTGAAACCTTGGCACGTTTAAAGACCTCACCAAGTGCAGTCGGTGTCTTTGGTCTGGGCTTCTATGACCAGAACCGTGATCGTCTGCGTGTAGCTACAGTCAATAACGTGGCACCTTCTGAAAAGACCATTTTAAACGGTGCTTATCCGGTATCTCGTCCATTGTTCTTCTATGTCAAAGGCGAACACCTGAAATCAATCAAAGGTTTGCAACAGTTCACAGAGTATTTCCTGAATAAAAAGGTATCGGGTAAGGGTTCCAAGCTGGAAAAAGCCGGCTTGATTTCAATGTCAGACAAAGAACGTGCAGCAGTGCTGGCAAATTTTAAGGCTGCAAAAGCCGTAGTAGTGAAATAAAACAGGATTTAGGGAAATGCTGGTGACAGTCGACCTGTCATCGGCTTTTCATGGCAAGCAAGTTTTTTCACAGACTAAAATCCTGAAAAGAACCATGGAGAATACATGAATCTGCTACTTATAGGTGTGTTACTGGCTTTAATTGCCATCGCCTATCAAATCGGATTAAGTAAAAGCCGGAAACTAGCAGGTCAGGGCAATAATTCTGCGATGCTACATTCACGTCCTGGATATTATGGCGCGCTCGTAGCTTTGTGGTGTGGACTTCCTGCATTTTTGATTCTGATGGCATGGAACATTGTTGAACCTAGCCTGCTGGAACAGGTCGTAATTAAACACCTGCCTCATGATGTTTTGACTCATCTGGATCAAGCCAGTCTGAGTGTGGTCATAGATCGTGTACAGGCATTGGCTTCCGGTTTCGGTGTCAGTGATCAGCCGGCTGCTTATGAACTTGCAGCAGCAGAACAGTTAAAGAAAATTGAGAACATTGGTTCATTCGCGAAATTAGCAGTTGTTGTAAGTGCGGCATTGATTGGTTTAGTGATGGCTAAACGTCGCATTGCAGAAAAATATCGTGCACGAAATCAAGTTGAAAAAGTCTTAAATGTAGCATTGGCACTATGTTCAGGCGTGGCGATTTTGACCACTGTCGGTATTGTCATGTCGATGTTTAGTGAAGCAATGCGCTTCTTTAGTTTTGTTAATCCTCTCGACTTCTTCTTTGGTACTGAATGGAACCCAGGTTTTAGTACTTCGGGAAGTGCAGAAGGCAGTTACGGCTTATTACCTTTATTGTGGGGTACGCTCATGGTGAGTGGTATCGCATTATCGGTAGCTGTTCCTGTTGGTTTAATGATTGCGATCTATCTTGCTGAATATGCAAAACCAAGTTTTCGTTCATGGGCAAAACCTGCGATTGAAGTATTGGCAGGTATTCCAACCATTGTTTATGGTGTCTTTGCTTTAATGGTCATTGGTCCATTTGCTAAAGATTTAGGCGCAATGATTGGGCTCGACATTAATGCAACAAGTGCCTTAACCGCTGGTTTTGTCATGGGCATTATGATTATTCCATTTGTCTCTTCATTATCAGATGACATCATTACTCAAGTGCCACGAGCACTACGTGATGGTTCACTCGGATTAGGTGCGACAAAATCTGAAACGATTCGCCAAGTGGTTATTCCAGCAGCATTACCAGGTATTATCGGTGCGTTCTTGCTTGCAGCATCACGTGCCATTGGTGAAACCATGATTGTGGTACTAGCCGCTGGTAATAGTCCGCAACTGCATGCCAATCCACTGGAAGCGGTTTCGACAGTCACAATTACCATTGTGAATCAATTAACAGGTGATACAGATTTTGCGAGTCCTCAGGCCTTGGTTGCCTTTGCATTGGGCTTAACGCTGTTTGTAATTACTTTAGGTCTGAATATTGTTGCGCTGTACATCGTGCGTAAATACCGTGAGCAATACGAATGAGTACGACTAATACATCAAATATGGATCAAACATTCGATCCGCAAGCTGCTGCTGAGCAGCGTGAAAAGCGTAAAAAAATCATCGAAAGCTCATTGGCAAAGCGTCACCGTAAAGAAAAGACGTTTCGTGTCATGGGGCTTTCTGCTGTATTAGCCGGTTTATTTTTTGTAATAGTGCTTTTCGGCAGTATTTTGGGCAAAGGTTTGCCGGCATTCTGGCAAAGCAGTATGAGCTTGCCGATTCATTTTGATCCAGCCATTGTCAATATTGATCCTAAACCTAAACAGGCTGCGGGAGAGTCCCAGGCACAATTTGAACAGCGTATGGTGGATTGGCAAATGCAGGTCGGTCTGGTCGACTGGGAGGCATTGATTGTAAATGGCATGATTGCCAAAGACAGTAAGCTGGAAAGCCAGCGTGATGAACTGAGCTATTTATATACCAGTTCAGAAGCGTATCGTCTGCGGGATATGGTACTGAAGAATCCAGCTCTGGTCGGTCAAACCCAAGACGTGAAAATTCTGGCAGATGCCAATGTTGATGTCTGGCTGGCTGGCAATATAGACCGTGATCTGCCCGATGAACAGCAACAGCTCAGTCTTGAAGTCCGTCAGCTTGCGGATGATATGAAAGCTTCCGGCATCATAGAAAGTAGCTTTAATACCAATATCTTTACCAGTCCGGACTCGCGCAGTTCACCTGCTACCTCAGGTCTCGCAGGCGCATTTATGGGCTCATTGTTCATGATGCTGATCGTGATCTTTATCTCGATTCCGATCGGGGTAGCCTCGGCCATCTATCTGGAAGAATTTGCACCGAAGAACTGGATTACCGATGTCGTAGAAGTGAATATTAATAACCTTGCGGCAGTTCCTTCCATTGTCTTTGGTTTACTCGGTGCAGCGATTTTTATTGGCTGGATGCATTTACCACTTTCAGCGCCATTAGTCGGTGGTCTAGTACTGAGTTTAATGACACTACCGACTGTGATTATTACTACGCGTGCATCACTTAAAGCCGTACCGCCATCCATCCGTCAGGCAGCATTAGGCTTAGGTGCATCACGCTTACAAACCGTATTTCACCATGTTTTACCGCTCGCATTACCGGGTATTTTGACTGGGGCGATTATTGGTGTGGCACAAGCACTGGGTGAAACGGCCCCACTATTATTGATCGGGATGAGTGCTTTTGTGGCGAGTGTGCCGGCATCACCATTTGATCAATCCACGGCATTGCCGGTGCAAATTTTCCTGTGGCAAGGCAATGAGCTGCGTAACTTCTTTGAAGGGCGTACTGCAGCAGCCATTATTGTACTTCTGGCCTTAATGATCAGCTTAAATAGTCTGGCCATCTGGTTACGTAAGAAATTTGAAGTCCGTTGGTAAGGAAGAGCAGAATATGAATACAGCAAATCCAACTATAAATGCCTTAGAAAAGGATCCGTCTGTGAATCCACAACATACACAATTTACCCAAGATTCTGTGACCCAAAAGCCGGCGACTGCTTTTGTTTCCCAGTTTGATACTCAGGCTGAAAACAAAGCACCGAAAAAGTCAGATCAGGTCAAAATCAGTACCTCAGATGTACATGTTTACTATGGTGAAACAGAAGCAATTAAAGGCATTGATCTGAACATCTATGAAAATGAAGTGATTGCTTTTATCGGTCCTTCAGGTTGTGGTAAGTCAACATTCCTGCGTACTTTAAACCGGATGAATGACACGATTGATCGCTGTCGTGTAACCGGTAAGGTGTTGCTGGATCATCAGGATATTTATGATCCGAATCTGGATGTGGTATTGCTGCGTGCGCAGGTGGGGATGGTGTTCCAAAAGCCAAACCCTTTTCCAAAATCGATTTTTGATAATGTCGCTTATGGGCCAAAATTGCATGGTCTGGCACGGGATAAATATGATCTGGAAGAAATCGTAGAAAATAGTTTGCGTAAGGCAGGGCTGTGGGATGAAGTCAAAGACCGTTTAAATCAGCCGGGTACAGGGTTGTCAGGTGGTCAGCAGCAGCGTTTATGTATAGCACGGACGATTGCCGTTTCTCCTGAAGTGATTCTGATGGATGAACCTTGTTCAGCACTTGATCCGATTGCAACAGCCAAAGTTGAAGAACTGATCTCCGAGCTTTCAACCCAATACACCATTGCCATTGTGACTCACTCTATGCAGCAGGCGGCACGAGTCTCTGATCGTACCGCTTATTTCCATTTAGGTGATCTGATTGAAGTCAACTCGACCGAGAAAGTCTTTACCCAGCCAGATCATCAGCTCACTGAGGCCTATATTACCGGGCGTTTTGGTTAAGAAGTTTGATCTAATGAAAAAAGGGCTAAAAGCTCTTTTTTTATATCTAAAAATAATCAAAGAATAGGAGATATATCAATTGAATCAGTGAAATGTGTAAAAATAAACCGAATCCTATTGTGCCCGAAATTCTTATAGAATATGCCGTCTTTGACATGGCAGAGCTGTCAAAAGATAGATGCTAAGAAAAGGTTGCACCCGCTATGGAAATACTCAAAAAAGATGTCAGTTTTTCTGATGCTGCTGATCGCATTAAGTTTAGGCATTGGTGGTTTGTGGCATCAATTACAAGGCGGCAGCATGTTTTATACACTGATTGGATTGCTGTATGGACTCAGTTTGAATTTCTATTTTAAAAAGCAGGAAAAAACCTTATATGCGAATTCTGCTGTATTGCTGGGTGTTATTCTCTGGGCAGGTTATCAACATGGCATTAATCTTTTATAGTACAAATTATTTTTGCTCTACTAGAGCCCCATGGATACTGCTCTGTTTCAGCAATTAAACAACAATATTCTATTGAAAAAAAATCATTTGACCTTATCTTAAATTGAAACCTATATAAATAATTGAGACCCGATTTTTATGTTATTTCATACCCCCAAATTACCCGCTGAAATCCGTATTAGTCACTTGAATGCGCGCATTAACGAGCAACGAAAAAAAATAGCGCAAACAACTTCATCTAAACTGGAACTTTTGCAATTGAGCCAGCAATTGTCAAAAGAAGCGCGTGCGCGTAAGAAAACTAACCAGAAAATCTATGTACTCGATTTTAAAGGCGATATGGCTGCGTCTGCGGTAGAAAGCCTGCGTGAAGAAATTACCCTGATTCTATCTACAGCGAAAGCTGGTCGTGACCGTATCATTGTACGTTTAGAAAGTCCGGGTGGTATGGTGCATGGTTATGGTCTTGCAGCTGCGCAACTGGTGCGCTTACGTGAAGCGGGTTTCCATGTGACCATCTGTGTCGATAAAGTGGCAGCCAGTGGCGGTTATATGATGGCGTGTATTGCAAATGAAGTGATTTCTGCGCCGTTTGCGATTGTGGGTTCAATTGGGGTAGTGGCACAGGTGCCGAACTTTAACCGTCTGCTGAAAGAAAACAAGATCGATTTTGAACTTTATACTGCGGGTCAATATAAACGTACGGTGACCATGTTTGGTGAAAATACCGAAGAAGGCAAAGCCAAGTTTGAAGAAGAATTGCAACAGACACATGCCTTGTTTAAACACTTCGTGGAAAAATATCGTCCACAGTTAAATGTTGAAAAAGTGGCAACGGGTGAACACTGGTATGGTCAGGATGCCCTAGACCTGAATCTGGTGGATAAACTGCAAACTTCCGATGAATATCTGCTAGGCCTATTACCACAACATGATGTGTATTTAATCCAGACCCGTAAAAAACCAACGCTGGGCGAAAAACTAGGTTTGCAAGCAGCACAAATTGCAGATTCTTTTATCCCAGCGGTGATGAATAAAGTGGTAGATACGCTAACCAAAGCCAATTCAAATCTGGTTCAGATGCGCGATCCTAAACTTTAATTCATTATTCAGTTATGAATCTAAGAGCTCACTTCGGTGGGCTTTTTTATGATCTAAAATCAAACAATTGTGCTATAAATAACTGACTTATAGTGGTTTCTCATTTATATGCTCACGTTTCTTTTACTATTCGGCTTCTTCAGTATCATTTTTATTCCGATGCTATGTATGTTCTATTCTGAAGCGAAATTAACCACTGACGAATCGAAGAAAATTTTATTTTGGCTCAGCTTTCTTCCGGGCACTTCAATCTTTTTACTTTACGCATTTTTAAAGCCAGATGCTCCACCTGTTATTCCTTCGCAGGACTGTGGCGTGATTCAATTTTACCAATTCAATGCTCGTCGGAGTGGTTACTTTGAGCGTGTCAGCATCCGCTTTGATGATACTCAACATAATCGTCATCTATTTTTTGATAAGCATCTAAAGAAAATTCCTCAAGGTCAAAAAGCCTGCTTTGAATATTTAGATAAGTTCAAATATCCGCATTTGGCAGAATCTAAGCTGGTTAAATGGATTGAACCTTCATAAATATCAGCCATGGTTACTGCTCATCAGCTAAAATGAAGCATATTTCCATTAAGAGCAGAAAGATGACCGTGGCTGAAGCATTTTTAGCAATCCAAAATTGTTATTTTAACTATGAATTTGAGGAACTGAATTTAGCGGATGACTTCCCAGAAGAGTTGCCTGTTTCTCTACGTGGAATTATGTACAGACATGAGATTCAATATCCCGATGCCACCTATTATATTTATTACAGCGAGATATTGACGGGTAATGAATTGCAAAAAATGAAAGATGATTGGCAGCGATATTGCCCACTTCCATAATTTAAAATAAGAAAATATAAAATCTAAGTCTTTAATTCCAGCAAATAAAAAAGCTCACTTTAGTGGGCTTTTTTATTTGCTGGAATTAACATCAATCCACCAGTAAACATCGCCCCAACTGTCGCTAATAATATATCTTTATGGGCATCCCACATATCACCTTGCTGGCCGTTATAACTTTCCGCCTGTTCAGGTGATAAGCCAATGGCGATCAGCCATTCAATCCATTCATAAATCAGACTGGTTGCCATCACAAATTGAATGACTAAAAGAAAAATGGTGAATGGTTTTTGCTGGGGTAACCAGACCTGAAATAGTCGATAAAAAACAGGATAGAGCAACAGGCCAAAAACCAGATGCACAAAACGGTCAAACATGTTGCGAGACCAGCCTATGAGAGCATTTAGGTCAAAGCCAAACAGTGTCTGAATCCAGTCATTATAAGGCACATAAGAATATAGATAATGTGCTGCAACGATATGGATGAATAAAAACAGAATATACAGATTAAAACTAAGAAAACTGAGTCCGATTTTATACAGGCAGAAAATCAGCATACCGATCATAAATAGGGTACCGGTCTGATGCAGTAAATAGGATTGCATTTCCAGAGGCTGAATGCTGGCAACAATGATCGCAGCCACCAAAACCCCCAGGCTGATCAAATGTTTGCCGCTCAATCGATGATCTATCATCTTGTTATCTGTCGTTTTGTTTTAAAGTTGAAAATAATTATAAATAAAAAAAGCGAAGCCGGAGCCTCGCTTTTGGTCTTAATTATCTAAATTAGATTTTAGAAATTAAGTCTTTAATTTGTTTTGCCTGGTCAGCAGCATTACCTGTATAAGTTGCAGGGGTCATTTCAGCCAGACGTGCACGGTCTGCAGCAGGAACTGCTTCAAGCTCATTACCATTCACGAAGCTCACCATCATGTCACGAGTCATCGCTTGACCACGAGTCAGTGCTTTCAGTTTTTCGTATGGTTTTTCAACGTTATAACGACGCATTACTGTTTGGATTGGTTCAGCCAGAACTTCTTGTGCGTGGTCAAGATCTTCAAGAATACGAGCAGCATTCAGTTCAAGTTTACCGATACCTTTTAAGCATGCCTCAAACGCGATCAAGCTTTGTGCAAAACCAACACCCATGTTACGAAGCACAGTAGAGTCAGTTAAGTCACGCTGCCAGCGAGATACAGGCAGTTTTTCGCCCAGGTGAGCCAATACGGCATTTGCAATACCCAGGTTACCTTCAGAGTTTTCGAAGTCGATTGGATTCACTTTATGCGGCATGGTTGAAGAACCCACTTCGCCTTCTTTCAGTTTTTGTTTGAAGAAGCCAAGAGAGATATAACCCCAAACGTCACGGTTAAAGTCGATCAGGATGGTATTGAAACGACGCAGTGCATCAAACAGTTCCGCCATATAGTCGTGCGGTTCGATCTGAGTGGTGTACGGGTTGAAAGTCAGACCTAAAGATTCCACGAAAGCTTGTGAATGAGCAGGCCAGTTGATTTCTGGGTAAGCAGAGTAGTGTGCATTGTAGTTACCTACAGCACCGTTGATTTTGCCCAGCAATTCAACATTTTTGAACTGTTTGATTTGACGAGCCAGACGGTAAGCCACGTTCGCCATTTCTTTACCCAAAGTGGTTGGGCTGGCAGTTTGACCGTGAGTACGAGACAGCATTGGCTGTTCAGCGTGAGTCTCAGCCAAAGCCACGATTGAATCGATAATTTGTTGCATAGACGCGATTAAAACATCACGGCCATTTTTCAGCATTAAAGCATGAGACAGGTTATTGATGTCTTCAGAGGTACATGCAAAGTGAATGAATTCACCCGCATTTTTCAGCTCTTCAATCCCTGCAATTTTTTCTTTCAGGAAATACTCAACCGCTTTCACGTCATGGTTTGTAGTACGTTCGATCTCTTTAATGCGGTTGGCATCTTCTTCAGAGAAGTTGGCAACAATCGCATCAAGTGCAGCATTGGTTTCAGATGAGAAAGCTGGCACTTCAGTGATTTCAGGACGGTTGGCAAGCGCTTGTAACCAACGCACTTCAACAGTCACACGAGCATGGATCAGACCAAACTCAGAAAGAAAAGGGCGCAGCGCATCACATTTGCTAGCGTAGCGTCCATCTAATGGAGAAAGTGCAGTTAAAGCGTTCATATCGATTCCCTAAATTTTGGAATTAAACGAAAAACGGTGCGCGTACAACAACATGGTTTAGATCACCTGAAACTGTAAGCGCGCGAGATTTTGGATATCCTGTAGCAGCTTGCGCTTGCCAAAAATCATGCCCCATGAACTGCCACCAAGCTGACGCCATAAGTGCGCCATCTGCAGTCCAGTAAATAGTGAAGCACGGATGCGGTTGGTATGACCGGAATCTTTAAAGGCTTCAGCATTGCCACGCACCATGATCCGCGGATTGATCTGTCCGGCGGTATCGACATAGGTTTGAGCGAGATTGGCAATGATGCTGGGGTGCATGTAATTGTTATCGAAGAAGGAGAGCTGTCTGAGGATTTTTTGCTGGGATTGTTCGATGATTTCAACAAACTTGGGATTACTATAGACCTTCTTTTCTAACTGAAGAAGTGCCATGGCATAGGACATTGGAAGTTTGGTCGATGAAAGTTTTGGAAGTCTGGATTTTGGGGACGTATTAAAAGGTTGGGTAATGCTGCTTTCCAGGGTTTTTAAACCGAGGGAAATATCGGCCAGCTGATTAAAGAAGTCTAAGGTCTGGGCATTTAACTTGCCACTTGGACGGATATTTAAACTGGCTTTAATCAACTGCTCAAAATAGAAATTACCGCTTTCACCAATGCTTTGCTGTCCCGTCAATGCAGTCATATGCGTCAGCTGGGTGGCCTGAAAAACCCCTGCCAGCGCCAATGCACGATTTTGACGAACATTCAACGTTGTGGCTTGTTGAAACGGTAACTCCGTCATGCCGAAATCATCCTTTAATAAAATCAGGTTTAGGCGCATTGGTATGATGAATCACGCCACCACCTAAACAAACTTCACCTGAGTAGAATACAACGCTTTGACCCGGGGTCACAGCACGTTGCGACTCATCAAATTCAACACGAACACCATTTGGTGTTTCTGGATCCTTGAAAATAGTACACGCCTGGTCAGGCTGACGGTAGCGGGTTTTTGCCGTACAGCGGAAACCTGATTCAGGAATATCCTGTTCACCGGCTACCCAGTCAATCGCTTCAGACCACAATATGGTACTTTGCATCAGTGGATGTTCATGACCTTGACCGACCACCAGACGGTTACCTTCGATATCTTTATGCAGCACAAACCAGGCACCTTCTTCCGCGCCTTTCATACCGCCAATACCGATCCCGCCGCGTTGACCGAGCGTATAGTACATTAAGCCGTGATGATCACCAACCTCTTTGCCATCTTCCAGCACGATTTTTCCAGGTTGAGCCGGTAAATATTGCTTCAAGAAGTCATTGAAGCGACGTTCCCCAATAAAACAGATACCCGTAGAATCTTTTTTCTTGGCTGTTGCCAGACCTAATTCTTCTGCAATTTTACGTACTTGTGGTTTTTCAATTTCACCGACAGGGAACAGGGTCTTATTAATTTCACGACCATGAACCGCATGCAGGAAGTAAGTCTGGTCTTTATTATTGTCATAACCACGCAGTAATTGAGCATATTGCTCACCACGTGAATTGGTCATGGTCTCGCCGCGACGACAGTAGTGACCGGTGGCAATAAAGTCGGCGCCGAGATTGATCGCATGATCCAGGAAGGCACGGAATTTAATTTCTTTATTACACAAAATATCCGGGTTTGGCGTACGGCCAGCAGCATATTCAGCCAGGAAATGCTCGAACACGCGATCCCAGTATTCCATCGCGAAGTTGGCAGTATGCAGTTTAATCCCGATCTTGTCGCAAACGGCTTGTGCATCGGCAAGATCTTCCATTGCCGTACAGTATTCTGTGCCGTCATCTTCTTCCCAGTTTTTCATGAAAAGACCTTCAACCTGATAACCCTGTTGAAGGAGGAGAGCTGCAGACACAGATGAATCTACACCACCAGACATACCGACGATGACACGTTGTTGCATAGGATTAGGCATCCAAATTTGAAATTAAGGGAGAATTTTGGTGCTCGTAAATGAGCGATAAAGGATAGCGTTTGCCAGCTTGGGCATCCTGCACGGCTTTAATCACCAATGGGCTGCGAGCACGTGCGGTTTCAACCAGTTCATCCAGCGTCATCCAGACTGCACCGACAATACCGGTATCCAGTTCAGCATTTTCATCATGGCTGATGGCTTCTGCTCTCAAACAGAAACGGAAATAGGTACGATCCGGGAACATCGGTGGGGTATAGGTATAGATGCCGATCAGATCAGTGACATTAACCTGATAGCCGGTTTCTTCCATGGTTTCACGAATAGCTGCTTCGACAATGGTTTCACCTGCCTCCACATGGCCTGCTGGCTGATTGAATACGGTATGGGTGACACCTTCAGTATGTTCTTCAACGAACAGGAATTTTCCATTTTTTTCGACGACAGTTGCAACAGTGACGTGAGCAGTCCAAGCGGTCATAAAGGAGCACCATGGAATAAAAACTGTATTCTACAAAATTTAGGCGGCGGTGGCTATGTCGATACTCGGGATTTTAATTTAGATGATTAACAATAAAGGTATTTGGCGAAAAAGAAAACGTAGAATATAATGAGTACATAAAATACTAAAACAGTAATATTTGCATTCTATGCTTTAATATAAGAATTTGATTTAAAATACAATTTAATAAAAATTAGCAGTATTTCATAACAATTAAAATAAATAACAGGCTTTATAGGACAGGATTCCAATGAAATTCAGAACAGACATTAATGGCCTCAGAGCAATTGCCGTGATTGCAGTCATGCTATTTCATTTTAATGCGGCCTGGATGCCTGGCGGTTTTGTTGGAGTAGATGTCTTCTTTGTGATTTCAGGCTTTTTAATGACTGGAATCATATTTAAAGATTTAGAACATGAAAAATTTTCTATTCTGAAATTTTATGTGGCTCGTGCGAATCGGATTATTCCGGCTTTGGCCGCGCTGTGTCTGGTATTAATGATTTTTGGCTGGTTTTATCTGACACCTTTTGATTACAAGTTATTGGGTAAGCATGCAGCGAGTAGCATGACTTTTTTATCCAATATCAGTTACTGGAAGGAATCCGGTTATTTTGAGGCAGGCACTCACGAAAAGTGGTTATTACATACCTGGTCACTTTCCGTCGAATGGCAATTCTATATGATTTATCCGCTCGTTCTCATTGCCATGCGCAAGTTCATGTCCATCCAGACCATGAAATTTGTGCTGCTGGCAGGAACAATTTTAGGATTCATCCTATCAATAATCGCTACCTATAAATGGCCAAATCCGGCTTATTTCCTGTTACCTACCAGAGCCTGGGAAATGATGATCGGGGGAATTGCTTATCTTTACCCTTTGACCTTGCAGGAAAATAAGAAAAGGTTGCTGGAAGGAACGGGATTGGCACTTATACTGGGGTCTTATTTCTTCATTTCAGCAGAAGATTTGTGGCCTGGCTATCTGGCAGTTTTTCCTGTTATCGGCACTTTTCTGATGATTCAGGCACATCAAAATGACAGCGTTATTACCAATAATATTGTATTTCAAAAACTAGGAGCCTGGTCTTATTCTATTTACCTCTGGCACTGGCCTTTGGTGGTGCTGATCTATATCTACTCATTGCCTGAGTATTATGTATATGCCGGAATAGCCCTTTCTATAATTCTGGGTTTTCTGAGCTACAAGTATATTGAGCAGATTAAATTACCTTCATATCACCAGTGGAAAGATGTTTATCGTATAAAACCGCTTTATTTTTCTCTAGTGCTCATGAGCTTAGGAATTACTTTAAATATATTTAATGGTTTTAATACAGATCTGCGCCAAGGCGCAGCCTCAGAACAGGCAAAATTCTTAGATTATTATAATGAAAAATTCAAAAATTTAAGGGATGCGTACTGGCTGAAATGTGATACTTACGTGAGCCTGACTGAGCATAATAGTTATGATCCTGATCCGGTCTGTATCACGAAACAAAAGGAAGGCGGGGTGTTCTTATGGGGAGATTCTCATGCTGAAGCACTTTCTTTAGGGCTGAGGACATTACTGAAATCCAATGATATCCCTTTTTATCAGAAAACCTCTTCCATTTGCAGGGCATCGCTGACCGAGATTAACTATCATAAAGGAGCTTATAAAGAAGCCTGTGATTATTCCAATAAACTGGCACTAAAGAGCATCGCAGAACTTAAGCCCAAAATTGTGGTCATCACCCAAGCCCTGAAACACGACGAAACCAATTGGGAAAATATCGGGAAAAGTTTGCTTCAGCTTGGCGTATCCAATATCGTCATTGTGGGGCCAATTTCGCAATGGAAACCTTCACTTCCTAAAGTCATGGTGAAACCGAAAAACTGGAATAGTGCTGAAGATTTTATATTTGATGCCGGACTGGATTTAAGAGCAGTTCAGGTAGACGAGAAAATGAAAAAATTACAATATCCTCAGGGAATTACCTATATATCTCTTATTGATCATCTATGTAAAAAAGATGATGTTCAGCAGCAATACAAATGTCGGATTCGGGCAGCTCAAGGAGAAGACCTGCTACAGGTAGATTATGGTCACTTAAGTGAATCAGGCTCTTTATTTGTAGGGAATACCATACTGTCAAAATACTTATTAAATTTATATTCTCAGGGTGTGACTACAAATCAATAAGCTTATTTCCTGTGATTGATCAGCCACCCATTGAGGTGGCTTTTACATATATAAGTTTGATGAAGATTATTCATTCATTTTGAATACTTCATTGATGCTGCAATCACGCACAAACTGTTCATCGTGTGAAACTAAAATCACAGCGCCTTTATAAGACCGAATTGCACTTGCCAACAAAGCTTTAGACTCAATATCCAGATGATTTTCTGGCTCATCCAATAATAAAAGTTCAGGTTGAGGAGAGACCTGGCTAAGACCTAATAACGCCACTTTCAGCTTTTCACCACCACTTAACTGAGACAAAGGATAAGTACCTTTATCACCACGAATTCTGAGTTGGCCCAACAGATTACGCCATTCAACCTCCGGAATATCAGGATTTATCTGCCTTAAATTTTCAATTGCACTTAGTGTCTCATTGAGAAAACCAAAATTTTGATCCAGATAAAAACAGCTTCGTGCCAGAAAGATTTGATCTAGAGGTTGCTGCTTTTGTTGGGCGACCAGTTTCAGCAAAGTGGA
The DNA here is from genome assembly GCF_013419975.1 of Acinetobacter sp. YH12041. NCBI lineage: Bacteria > Pseudomonadati > Pseudomonadota > Gammaproteobacteria > Moraxellales > Moraxellaceae > Acinetobacter > Acinetobacter sp. YH12041. The sequence goes on from NZ_VOZC01000010.1 coordinate 60,704, forward strand.
TTTACCAATTCCGTTTCGGCCTATAATATGGATCTTTTCAGCTGCACTTAAAGCAAGATTCACAGGCTGTGGAGTACCAAAAGGAAGCTTTAACTCTTTAACCCGCAGAATTTCACCAGACTGTGGTTTAAGGTCTGGAAATTGAAATAGCTGAGGTTTTATCTTTTCGAGTTGCTGCTTTTGAAATTTTAACTCAGATTGTTCATTGGAAATTTGCCGTTGGTGCTGCGCCTGAACTTTACCTATACTTTGACCAGCCTGTTCCTTTTTAAAGTCTAAAAGCACTTTGGTTTGGGAATTCGAATCACGTAATTTGTTTCCGGCACGTTCCCGCTTTTGTGCTTTCATTAAAACGTCATGCTGCTTGTGCTTCATCTGTTTAATATCACGCTGACTCTGCTGAATTGACTGTTCGAGTGAAGTGACATTTTTCTGATACTGTTCAAAAAACTCCGCATAGTTTCCAGTAAAGTGCTGTAATCCATGCTCATTTAAATAATAAATATGATCAACCTGATCTAGTAAAGTCCGGTCATGACTAATGATCAACGCACCAGCAGGATGTAAGTTTAAATGCTCTATTAACCATGTTCGTGCTTCACGATCCAGATGGTTGCTCGGCTCATCCAGCAATAAATAATATTCAGGCTTTAAGAACAAGCTACATAAAGCAAGTTTGGTCTTTTGGCCCTCACTCAAATATTGTACGGGAAAGTCCAGATCGGTGGGTAATTGTGCTGAACTCAACAGTTGCTGCCATTGATGCGGCAAATGCCAACTATCCTCAAGTAGCTCATAATCCTCGAAACTGGCTGTACCATGTTCAACATTTTTAAAAGCACGATGTAACTGACTTACTTCGAGTGCTTCAGCAATTGTGGCTGCCTTTAACCGATGCAATTGTGGTAGATAGGCATGATGCATTTGCCAGGAAACTTGACCTGAGCAATGTGGAGTAGAATGCTGAGTCTGATGCAAAAGCTGCATGAGCAAAGACTTACCTTGTCCATTACGGCCAATTAAAGCGCTGACCTGAGCTTTAGGAAGGGTAAAATTTAAATTCTGAAATATGACTTTGGACGGGAATTCTAAAGTCAGATTGGATATTACACATGCCTGTTGAGTCATAAATAACCTCATAAATACAGGATGCACAAAATAAACAAGAGATTTTTTCTAGAAAAGATCAAGCCAGACGATCTATTTTGCACATCAATCTAAAAATAATCATTGATGAGAAAAATAGACTTACTTCATTGGCGTGACTCACTTATAAGAGAAGGGGAATTTGGACCTTATTTTAATACAAATAAGCTTGCTTAAAAATAGATCAAATTAGGATCTTTTATCCAATATATTGATGCTGATTTAAGTAAATTTCAGGATTTTAAGAATATGAGATGATTTACTTGAAGTTGAACGAGTAAGTTCCATTTACACTATGCGGATAAAGTTTTTTCTATTTTACTTTTAAAGGATTTTTTATGTCTGAATTTAAGCTCTACATTACTTTATTGGGCGGCAAGCATGAAAAAGCCAATGTAGAAGTACATGACGTAATTCCGGTCATTAGTTCAGATATTAAGACAGCTTTCCCATATTTGAAGCAGCAATGGTTTGGTGTGCAAAAAGGCCTGCATGTCGATGGCTGGATGATGATCAATGGTGTTAGCTATCAGGATCTGAATTATCAGGTTCAGGTGACGGACACACCTGTAAAACAGGATTTAAAATTATTCCTGATCAATCTGGGTGCTTATGTGCCAGATCAGTTTGGTGAAATCCATAAATATCTGGTAGTTGCTGCAAAAAATAAGACTGAGGCTAAAGCACAAGGCAAGCTGGCCATTGAAAAGACCTGGTTTAAACCTCATACCGATGCCGTGATTGATGTAGATGATTGCTTAGAACTGAACAAGATTGACCAGAAATTTGTGCGTCTGGTAGAGGGAGACTTTGAAGCCAATAGTTTTAAGAATGATTATGTAATTATTCCTTAATTAAGATAAGGCTACGTAAAGTAGCCTTAATTTATCGATTTATTTGTAATGGCCTGAGACTTTCACATAGTTTTGTGCTGAATAAGGCAAGAAAGCTATTTCCTTTTCAGTCAGTGGACGCACTTTTTTGACTGGACTGCCTACATACAAGTATCCACTTTCTAATACCTTATTCGGTGGTACCAGTGAACCCGCTCCAATCATCACATCATCTTCAACGATTACATCATCGAGAATAATTGTACCGATACCCACTAAAACACGATTACCAATGGTACAGCCATGTAATTTTACATGATGACCAATCGTCACATCTTCACCAATAATCAGTGGTGAACCTTCAGGTTTATCCGCCTTTTTATGACTCACATGCAACATAGAATGATCTTGTACATTCGAGTTCTTGCCAATACGAATATGATTCACATCACCACGAATTACGGCAAAAGGCCACACAGATACATTTTCGCCTAAAACGACATCACCTACGACCACCGCCATCGGATCGATATAACAAGAGTCAGCGACTTGCGGGCGAGTATCCAGATAAGGACGAATGTTTTGGCTCATGTCAGTATCATCCTGAAAGTTTATAAGCATTATAAAATAAAAAAGCACACATTCGATGAATGTGTGCTTTGGCTTTAGTAAGATCTAATATTGATAATAAATATTAGAACAGGTTACTAAAGAATTGTTTGATATGATCCAGCATGCGGGCAAAGAAACCAGCTTCTTCAACTGCTTTCAGTGCAACAAGTGGTTTCTCAGCAATCACTTTGCCGTTTAAAGTCGCCACATATTTACCTACGACTTGACCTGGTTGTAAAGGCGCAGTCAGTTTAGGCTGAACGACTAATTGAGTCTTGATGGCATTGGCCTGACCTTTAGGCATAGTCACATTAAAGTTTTCTGCAAGACCGATCTGCACTTCATTTTCCTTACCAAACCAGACTTTAGACTTGGCTAGAACCTGTTTAGCGGGTTGAACATTTTTGGTTTCAAAGTTTGCATAACCCCAAGCCAGAAGTTCACGTGTTTGCGATGCACGTTCATTCATGGTTGGTGCACCGAAAATCACTGAAATCAGACGAGTCGGGCCACGTTTTGAAGAGGTCGTTAAACAGTAACCGGCTTCATCAGTATGACCAGTTTTCAAACCATCTACACTTGGATCAGTATAGAGCAGGGCATTACGGTTGCCTTGCTTAATCCCGTTAAAAGTAAACTCTTTTTCAGAGTAGATTGGATAGTATTTTGAACTGTCTTTGATGATGTGCTGAGCCAAAGTTGCCATATCTTTCGCAGTCGAATAATGGCCTTCAGCTGGCATACCAGTCGAGTTGATGAAGCTGGTATTGGTCATGCCAATCCGTTTCGCTTCCTGGTTCATCATATGTGCAAAGGTACCCTCGTTCCCTGCAATATGTTCAGCCATCGCCTTAGATGCATCGTTACCAGACTGGATAATAATCCCGCGCAACATTTCTAGTGCAGTCGCCGTACCATTTAAAGGCACATACATACATGATTCTGCACTGCTACCACGGCACCATGCAGATTCATTCATGCGAACCTGTTCATCTTCAGTCAGCTCACCACTTAATAACTTCTGCTCGATGATGTAACTGGTCATCATCTTGGTCATTGAAGCAGGGGCTAATTTTTCATTTTCATTTTTTGATGCGAGAATTTGCCCTGTCTCGTAGTCCATTAGCACATAAGATTTATTATTCAATTCTGGTGGTGCAGATAAGACAGTTGCTGCAAAGCTAAAACTAGGAATTAATAATAATGCAGCAAGGGCAGTTTTTTGGGTCATTTCTAGTGGGTTCCAATATCTTGATGTAAGCACGAAGAGCCTAGCATTTTAGGACAAAGCTAGGCTGACTTCTATGGGAAACCCGGGGTTATTTCAAAAGTATTGTAAGCAATCACGCAAAAAGTGGATTATTTACTGTAGCTCACCAACTCATTGCAAATGGCCTGATTCTTTTTCTTGCCAGCCTTTTTGGCATCACTCTGTGCTTCGGCCAGAATGTTACGGAAATCTGACTGTTTTACCATCTGGTTCAGGCGCTCAACCGGATTTTTTTGGCCGGGCAAATATTCAGTCACCAGCTGGTTATACCCCTGATTGAATTTTGCTTTGTCTTTGACCATGCTTGGGCAAATTTCAGAAAGGACATAAATTGCAGCTAATTCTTGCTTGGTGATTTCTTGGTTCGGGGTGACTTCAATATTTTCATTTGCTGCATAAACCGAGCTTCCCCAAAGTGTCATACCAGCAACAACAGATAAACTTAAACTTTTAATTAATGTATGTTTCATCAAAAAACTCAAAAATTACATGTAGAACAATAATTTGTTAGCTTAAAGATATTTTCAAAATTGAAAAGAGGGGAAATGTAGTGAAGCTGTAGAATTATGAAGAAATGTGTAAGAGAAAAAAGACGATGCTGGCATCGTCTCATTTCAGTGAGAAAGACCTTATTCCTGATAAGCTAAAACGTCTTCACACGCTGTTTTTTGTTCGTCTTTTGCAGTCTGTTTTGCACCTTGACGTGCTTCTTCAAGCACAGTCTTGTATTCATTGTCTGCCTGAAGTTTTTGATAGGTCATCGATTTGTCTGAGTATTCTTTTAGATAAGATTGAATCAGCTGCTGAATCGTTGTATCGAATTTTGCATTCTGACCAATAATGCCCGGGCATACTTCAATCATTACCTGTGCAGATGCGACATCTTCTTTCACGATCATGTCATTTTCTTCAGCTGTCAAATCATTGGCAATAACTGCAGGAGAAACAAAAGTTGCCAAACTTAAAGCCAAAGTACCCCAAAGAGAGAATTTTTTCATCATCTTAAGCCATATGTATTAATGGATATCGTGCTACAAATATATATAATTCCTGAACTAATACAATGAAATGTCCTAGCGAGTCATTTTTTAGCTCAACGAGATTTTGCAGTGAATATATTAATTTCCAATGATGATGGCGTTTTTGCACCAGGTATACAGGCACTGGCGCAGGCCTTGAGGCCTTTAGGACGTGTTGTGGTGGTAGCTCCAGAAAGTGAATGTAGCGGATTTTCCAGTGCACTGACTTTAGACCGACCATTAAGACCGATCCAGATTTCTCCCGATGTATGGGCGGTTAATGGCACGCCGGCTGACTGTGTCTATCTGGCCATGAACGGCTTATTTGATGTTGAATTCGATCTGGTGGTCAGCGGCATTAACAGTGGTGCCAATCTGGGAGATGATGTGCTGTACTCGGGTACGGTGGGGGCTGCATTTGAAGGCCGTCTGGCCAAACAACCTGCATTAGCAGTTTCTCTATGTGGGCAAAACGTTCGATCTTATACCTTACCAGAAGATTATCGCATTGCAGCGCAATGGGTACATGATTTTATTGCGGCAGGTTTGCCGACTTTGCCTGAGCGTCATATTTTTAATGTGAATATTCCTGATGTGGCTGAGCTGAAAGGAACTAAAGTGACCTTTCAGGGACGCCGTAGCCAGTCCAAGCCGATTACCAGTCATGTAGATCCACGTGGTCGTCAGGTTTACTGGATTGGGCTATCGGGTGAAGCAGTCGCAATGCCAAAACATAAAGGAACTGAAATCGAGTCAGACTTTTTTGCAATTGCCAATGGCTATGTAAGCGTGACGCCAATTCAGATGGATGCCACAAACTATGACACACTTCACACTTTGCAAGCCCAGATTCTAAATAAAATCTAATGAATGTTATAAGTTTGTGAAAAATGAAAGCTTACAAGTATATTGTAGTAAAACTTTGCTAATCTTACTGGGTTTTTGCAACCGTATAGATGTTAGAGAGGAAGATAATGTCCTTGGTGTCACCGAAATACTTCATTCATGCTTCACCATCCAGCTTCATCAAAACTCTGGTTTTGTCCACTGTGGTTGTTTCCACAATGATTATTACTGGTTGTGCCACTAAACCTCAGGTCAATAATATGACGCGCTATGCCGCAGCGCCTGACTTCTATACGGTACGCTCTGGGGATACTTTGAGTGGCATTGCAGCACGTTATGGTCTGAGCTATATCAGTGTGGCAGAGATGAATGATATTGCTCCGCCGTATCGTATTTATGTCGGTCAGTCGATTCGCCTGAAAAATAACACTACTGCTCGCCGTACTACAGCGACTCAACCTGTTACCCAAGCTGCCCCAATTCAGCGTCAAACGATTGCGATTCCAGCGCCAACCACTCCAGCTCCAACGACTGTTAAGACTACGCCAAAACCTGCCACCACTACTTCTGCACCGATTACCCCAGTATCGACAGCAGCGGGATTACGTTGGGTCAAGCCATCAAATGGTCCGGTATTACAAAACTATGATCTGGCTGCAAATATCAAAGGTACCCGTTATGGCGGTAATGTCGGAGATCCGGTCTTTGCTGCAGCAGATGGGCAGGTGGTATATGCAGCAGATGGCCTGAAGGAATATGGTAATCTGGTATTAGTTAAACATATTAATGGCTATATCACCGCTTATGCGCATAACAGTAAATTAAGCGTGAAAAGTGGCCAAAATGTAACGGCTGGTCAAAAAATTGCCGAGATGGGGGCGACTGGTACAACCCGTACTATGCTTGAGTTTCAGGTTCGCTTAGACGGAAAACCGATTAATCCAACAGCAGTTTTACCAAATAATTAAATAAATAATGCAAAACGTAAATTTCACCGTATAATACAATGAGTTGCTTTTATCAAAAGATGAAGCATCTCATAAGTTTAGAGGGGAATTTATGTTAGATCAACTTCGAGCAATGGGTGTCTTTGCTTGTGTTGTGGAAAAGAACTCGTTTAGCGGTGCTGCACGTGAGCTAGGGATTACAACCAGCGCCGTGAGTCAACAAATTCGCTCTTTAGAACAGGATATGGAAGTTGTACTTCTAAATCGTTCTACGAGAAAATTAAGTCTGACCGAAGCGGGACAAGCTTTTTTTCACAGCTGCCAGGAAATGTTGTCTGCTGCTGAGCGTGGAAAGGTTCGCATTAACGAGTTACGTGATGATCTTGTTGGTGAACTTCGTATTGTATCCTTACCGGAAGTATGTGCGAATCATGTGATTCCTGCACTTTCTCACTGGATGTCCGCACACCGTGGCCTGACAGTCCACCTGGAAACAAACAATCATGAGGTTGATTTGTTGGAAGGGCGTATTGATATTGCCCTGCGATTTGACCAGAACGATGATGATCACAACCTTCAGGTTGTGCCATTAATGCAGATTGAACAGATTCTTGTTGCTGCGCCAAGCTATATTAACCAGACCGCCATTATCTCGCGTCCTGAAGACCTGAAACATCATGATGTTTTGCCTTTAACGCATATTAAAAATCATCAGAATTTCAGTTTTCAGCATGTGCATAGCGCAGAAAAGGTTGAATTTGAACTAAGCTCACGCTTTAGTACCAATAACAGCCTAGTTGCAAAAGCCATGTGTCTGCAAGGCAATGGGGTTGCCAAGATTTTATATCTTGATGTTAAAAAAGATTTATTAAATGGTTCACTGATTGAAGTCTTGCCTGAATGGAAACTTCCGCCAGTCACCCTTTATGCAGTTATGCCTAATCGAGAACAGCAACCGACTAAAGTGCTGCGCTGTCTGGAGGCATTGAAACAATATTTTAGCCAGATCTCTGGTGGACGTTTGTTACAAGTCGCATCATAAATTCCCTATAAACAAAAAAGCCGCTTTAAAGCGGCTTTTTTGTTGTTCAAGATAGACTTAAGCAAGATAAGCCTTGATCATTTTCACTAAACGTTCGATCAGTTGATCGGCCTGTTCCTGAGTAATGTTCAGGGTAGGCAACAGACGAACGACATTACCTGCAGTCACGTTGATAATGGTTTTGTATTCATCGCGTGCAATATCCACCAGCTCACCGCAGTCTTTAGGCAACTCAATCCCGATCATCAGACCGAAACCGCGTACAGTCACTTGATGATCTGCAAGCTGGTTACGTAACTGCTCAACAATATATGCACCTTTTTCAGCGGCATTGGCCACGATATTCTCTTTTTGCATAATATCGATAATGGTATAAACCACGCGTGAACCCAATGCAGTACCGCTATAAGTCGAACCGTGGTTACCCGCAGTCAAAACACCGACACCACGACCTTGAGTCATCACGGCACCAATCGGGAAGCCATTGCCCAGACCTTTAGCTGTGGTCAGTACATCCGGCACAATATTGGTGTGCTGATAAGCAAAATATTTACCGGTACGGCCATTACCTGTTTGTACTTCATCCAGCATCATTAACCAGTTGTGCTGATTACAGATCTGACGGATTTCTTCTAGGTAGCTAAAGCCTTGCGGTGCAGTGTTGACACCACCTTCACCCTGAATCGGTTCAACCAGAATAGCCACGATATCCGGATGGTTAATTGCAGCTTCTTCAATGGCTTCAATATCACCAAAAGGTACACGAATAAAACCTTCAACCAATGGACCAAAGCCTTGTTGAACTTTTTTGTTACCCGTTGCAGATAGGGTTGCCAGCGTACGGCCATGGAAAGATTTGTCAGCTACAATAATTTTTGGTGACGCAATACCTTGCATATGACCGAATTTACGCGCAATTTTGATAGCGCCTTCGTTCGATTCTGCACCACTGTTGGAGAAGAAAACTTCTTCCATGCCAGCGACTTCAGCCAGTTTCTGTGCAGCAGCAGTTTGCCAAGGCACTTCAAAAAGGTTGCTGGTATGAATCAGGGTTGCAGCTTGTTCCGCAATTGCTTCAGCAATCACTGGATGAGCATGACCCAAACCGCAAACGGCGATCCCAGTTAAGGCATCTAAATACTCTGTACCATCTTCGGTATAAAGATATGCACCTCGTCCTCGGACAAAGCTGATCGGTTGACGACCAAAGACTGGCATCAAATGTGAAGGTTGATCAGTTTGTACCGGAGCGAGGGTAATATTGTTCATGACTAACTCTTTACTGTTAGGTGGAAAGAAAAACTTATATAAGCAAAAACTTGGTCAGATTTAAAGGGTAATTGTAAATAAAAATGGATTTATTACTTTAGACGTACTGTTTTTCTCTGTTTTGGGTATAATGCGAGACAGATTAGTTGAGGATTTATCAATGACTGAACAAGCACGCGATACCGAAGCGTTAATTCGTGACCAAATTGCCAAGCACGCAGTACTTCTTTATATGAAAGGCACACCACAATTTCCACAATGTGGTTTTTCTGCACGTGCGGTAGAAGCACTCAGTCAAATTGGTCGTCCATTTGCTTATGTTAATATTCTGGAAAACCCGGATATTCGTGCAACTCTGCCACAAATTGCGAACTGGCCGACATTCCCACAACTTTGGATCAATGGTGAATTGATCGGTGGTAGTGACATCATGCTCGAAATGTTCCAAAAAGGTGAATTACAGCCTTTAGTAGAGCAATACAGTCCAGCACCTGAAGCTTAATCCTTGGATTAAACTGATAGATGTGAAAAAGCGCTTCCGAGAGAAGCGCTTTTTTTATGGGTGAATAGTGAGGCAGGGGGCAGAATTAATCTTCTGCCTGCTGACCCTCAGATTTTTCTAGTTCTTTTGATTCAGCAACCAAGGCCTCAGCTAAGGTATCTGGATCGGTCAGAACTTCCTTTATAGGCGCCTTATCTTTTTTCTTTTTCTTCTTTTTTTTCTTTTTCTTAGGTTCTTCCTCAAACTCAGCACCATCTTCAATGGCTTGCCAGTATTCGAGTTGTTCCATCACAGCAGCAAAGATCGAGTTTTTGCTATAACGGCCTTTCTTGTCCATAGTCCCGACCGGACGTGCCATCAGGATTTCCAAAGCCTGCGCGATATTATCAATGGCATGAATATGGAATTGACCATCTTCGACTGCAGCAATGACATCTTTACGTAACATCAGATGCTGCATATTTTGTCGTGGAATAATCACACCCTGCTTACCTGTCAGGCCTTGCAACTTACAGGCATCGAAGAAACCTTCAATCTTCGCATTGACACCACCAATCGGTTGTACTTGACCAAGCTGGTTCATAGAACCGGTAATCGCCCAGGACTGGTCGATCGGTAACTGACTAATCGCAGAAATCAGCGCTGAAAGTTCAGCAACTGTCGCGCTGTCACCATCCACCTGACCATAGCTTTGTTCGAAAGCTAAAGCGGCAGAGAAGTGCAGGGTCTGTTCACGACCAAAATGGGCTTTTAGAAAGGAGGCCATCAATAGCACGCCCTTAGCATGCAAAGAACCGCCAAGTTCTACACTACGTTCGATATCCAGAATATCACCGCCACCTTGATATACAGAAGCAGTTAAGCGTGAAGGTAGACCAAATTCAACATCTGCATAATGAATCACAGACAGCGCATTGATTTGGCCTAGACGATGACCGCGAGTTTCAATCAGTTGAGTGCCACGGGTCAGATCTTGCCAGAATAGCTCACGTAAATAGCCTAAGCGATATTTACGATGATCCAGTGCGGTATTGATATGCTTTTCTGACACCATCTTATCACCCGCTTCGAATGCATGATGATGCGCTTCACGAATCAGGTCGCCCAGCGTTAATGCATGTAGTGACAGGGAACTCTGATCTTCAGCCTGACGACTTGAGTCGGTCAGCAGGGCAGATAATGCAGAACGGTCAAATGGCAATAATTTATCTGATTGCACATAGTCAGCAATGAGCTGCATATAGGCTTGCTCATTTTCATCATTACGTTGCAAGGTATCGGTAAAATCAGCACGGATTTTAAAGATACTGCCTAGTTCTGGTTCAAGTTCCAGAATTTCATAATAAATTTCTGGCTCTGCCAGCAGCACCACTTTGATATTCAGCGGAATAGAAGCTGGTTCAATGGAAATGCTACCGGTGAGAGTCAGCATATGCTCTAAAGATGAAAGCTTGAGATGCCCAGATTTCAGGGCACGTTTCAGACCTTGCCATGCATATGGCTGTTCCAGTAATTGTTCAGCTTCAAGCATCAGGAAACCGCCATTGGCATTATGCAAGGAGCCGGGACGTATCAGTGTGAAATCTGTAGTAATCGTACCATTTTGGGTCAACTGTTCCACATGACCCAATAGATTGTAATGCGTCGGGAAATCTTCAAAGATAACGGGTGCACCGCTATTTGGCTTATGGGTGACAATCACATTGGCCTGGAAGCGCGCTGGTACGCGGCTAAACTGGGCAGGGGTAAAATCGTCTTCTTCCTGTTCCAGTACAATTTCAACATTATTAATAATGTCTTCAGCATATTGCTTCAGATATTGTTCCAGACCTTCGACATGCTTGAATTTAGTCAGCATCTGCTCAACGCGTGGCATCACTACCTGTTTAGCGATATCACGGTTCAATACTTGAACACGGTCACGCGCATCATCTTCCAGGTCACCCAAATGAAGTCCCAGGCGTTCCAGTTTCTTGTCCATGTAACGCATGTTAGAAGCAATCTCAGCACGATCTTTATTGCTTAAAGCATTCAGATCTTCCTGAGACATTTCCTGTACTTTGTCATCTTTCAGATGAATTGGCACAAAACAATGTTCATCATTGCGGGAAATCAGTTTCAGATCGAGTTCTTCACCTTCACGGGTTAGTTCGATCAAGGCGAGTTGCTGTTCATCACCCGTTTCCTGGCGAATCATTTCAATCCTGTTGTGATAGCTTTCCGCAGTAAAACGACGTTCAAGCTGTTTTAGAATGGATTGCCAGCTTTGATGCAGCATCGCCTGAAACTTGGGCCCCTGACCGGCTGGAAATTCCAGTGCGATAGGCTGACGAGGATTCTGAAAATTATTGACGTAGACCCAGTCATTAGGCGTTTGCATGGTTTTGGCATGTTGCTGTAGCAAACGCTTCACCATAGTGCGTTTGCCGAGTCCTGCTGTACCCACCGCAAAAATGTTATAGCCTGAATATGGTAGGGCAATACCGGCTTCAACCGAAGCACGGGCACGATCCTGGCCTAAAAAATTATTTAAAGGCTTGATTCGTTTGGTCGATGCCGGGATTTTATCCGGATCGGCAATACGCGTCAGTTGTACCGGTTTCAGGCATGTCTTTTCAAGGGTTGGTGTAATTTCGCTTTGTTCAAAGGCTGAGATAAGTAGGTCGGAGCTGATGTTTTGTTGAGATATAGTTGTATTACTTGAAATTGAAGAATGAATTTGATCGAGTCTCTGAGTCACTGTTGAAAGTCCAAAACGAAATATGACGTGGATAAGGTTTAAGGTATACAGATTTACTTGAAAAATTCAAGCCAACATGTCAGTTTTGCCACAAAATAAAAAATCGGGCATGCGAGAAATATATAAATTTTGTTGAAAGATACGTTATTAAAGGATTGAATAGCAGCAATTGGTTTTCGTGGAAAATAACAAGGCAATGACAACACAAACGACGGGTTGGAAATCCGCATTTACAGCATTTCTGGATCGACGTGCCCTGATCATGCTGTTTCTCGGATTTTCAGCCGGTGTCCCGATTCTTTTGATTTTTTCCAGTTTGTCTTTATGGCTTGGTGAAGCCGGAATCAGTAAAAGTGCGGTGACTTTTTTCAGCTGGGCTGCACTGGGCTATTCATTCAAGTTCGTCTGGGCGCCACTGATCGATGAATTACCTGTCCCATTTTTGACTAAAGCTTTGGGTAGACGAAGAGCCTGGCTATTGATTGCTCAGATCCTGATTGTAACTGCGATTTCAATTATGGCTTTTTCAGATCCGGCATTGGGGCAGGCACATTTACAGCAGATGGCATTGGGTGCAGTACTGCTAGGGTTCTCGGCGGCAACACAGGATATTGTCATTGATGCTTACCGTATCGAGCTGGCCGAAACCCAGATGCAGACCGTACTGGCTTCCACCTATAACGCGGGTTACCGGATCGGGATGATTGTGGCTGGGGCTGGAGCTCTGTTTCTGGCGGCGTATTTAGGTACAGCCAAAGGCAACTATATCTATGATGCCTGGAAATGGACTTATCTGGCGATGGCAGCGGTTATGCTGGTCGGGATTATTACCACACTGGTCATCCGTGAGCCTCAAGTGGATCGGGCACGTAAAGATTATCAGCGCAGTGATTATTTCCGTCTCGTCGGCGTGTTTTTTGTGGCAGTTATCAGCTTTGTTCTGAGCTATGTCTATTCCGGTGACTTGGTATCTAGTATCACTGCACAGTGGGCAATTCAGGATACTTTTGCCTTGTTCTGTTTTGAGGCTTTACGCTTTATCGGTTCAGGTGCTGTCGCTTTCGGTGTGGGTACGATTCTGGTCAAAATGGGTGCTGTGAATAAGCAAATGGCATTCGAAACCTGGGTCAATCCCGTAGCAGATTTCTTTGATCGCTATGGTTTAAAACTGGCTTTGGTGTTGTTATTGCTGATCGGTTTTTATAGGGTCTCCGATATTATTGCCGGTGTGATTTCCAATGTGTTCTATCAGGATCTGAATTTTAGCAAGGAACAGATTGCTGAAGCTGTGAAAGTGTATGGGGTAATTTTCTCCCTGCTTGGCGGTTTTTTAGGTGGCTTGCTGGCTCAGAAAATGAACATCATGAAACTGATGTTTGTAGGCGCGATTTTGGCCTGTTCAACCAATCTGATTTTTATTGGCTTAGTAAAGTCTGGTGAAAAGCTGGGACAGGTCGAAGTTCAGGTAGGCCAGCAAACCTTTCAGGCAGATACAGATGAAGTCGGTTACTGGAAACTGAATGTGCCCACTACTGCTTTTAAAGAGGCCGAACAGATTCAGGTTCGTGCACATTATCTGAATCATCCGGCAGATGCAGTACAAGTCAACCTGCCTTATCTGCAACAGAATGCTTCGCAAGCAGCACAATTACAGTTTCTGCCTGTTACCACAGATAACCTGATCAGTGCCAATGAGCAGGAGAATAGCATCGTGGTTCGCGGTCAGTATCTAGGGCCGGATTTAACTGCAGAGCAAAAAATTGTATTAGAGCTGAATGGCGATAAATTCGATGCCAAGCTGGATGAAGAGCGTGTCTTTAGTGCTGCTATTCCTGCCGAGAAACTGATTACTGCACCTGTGAAGCGAATCAATGCAAGCTTAATGCAGCAGGAGCAGCCAATAGTGACCCAGCAGCATTCATATGCTGTGGACTTGTCGCAGACTCAGGCCAATCCGATGGATATTGATATTCAGCCGATTACAATTGGAACAGGCGAGAATGTTGAAATTCAAGGTAAGGTGATTAAACCGTATAGTTCATGGTGGCTATATTTTGCAATTATTGTCGATAATCTGGCCGCAGGTCTCGCAGGCGCTGCTTTTATTGCCTTCCTGTCCAGTCTGACCAGTGTGTCCTTTACCGCTGTTCAGTATGCTATTTTTAGCTCACTCATGACCTTGACTCCTAAGATTTTAGGTGGATATTCGGGTACTATAGTGACCAATATCGGTTATCCGAATTTCTTCCTGATGACCACTTTAATCGGGATTCCAATCCTGATTCTGGTCGTTTGGGTGGCAAAATTGCTCGGTGAACACCAAAAACAATCTGTAAATAAGGATGATTAATATGCGCATGCTGCATACCATGTTACGTGTAGGCAATCTGGAACAATCACTCAAGTTCTATACTGAAGTTCTTGGTATGACTTTACTTCGTAAGCGTGATTATGAAGAAGGTCGTTTTACCTTGGCTTTTGTGGGTTATGGCGATGAGGAAAATCACACTGTGCTTGAACTGACCCATAACTGGGATACAGAAAGCTATGACCTAGGCAATGGCTACGGTCATATTGCGATTGCGGTAGATGATGCTTATAAAGCATGTGAAGAAATCAAGGCACGTGGTGGCAATGTTGTTCGTGAAGCTGGCCCAATGAAAGGCGGTGTCACTGTCATTGCATTTGTGGAAGATCCAGACGGCTATAAAATCGAGCTAATCCAGCAAGACAACAACGCACGTAATAACTAAGTGTTATAAAGCGATATATGTGAAATGTATTCATGTATGGATGAAAATATTCCTTCAATCTGAATGCATAACATGGACCCGGCATCTGTTAAGATAGCCGGGTATTTTTTATCGAATAATAAAATTTTGAGGGAAGGACATCAGATGCTTAAACTGCTGGCATTGGACCGCTTTACGATCTTGCTCTTTGTTATGGTGTTACTGGCCAGTGTATTGCCAGTGTCAGGGCAGGCAGCTGAAGTCTTTAGCTGGATCACGACAGCAGCCATTGCGATTCTGTTTTTCCTGCATGGTGCCAAGCTTTCTCGTGAAGCCGTAATTGAAGGCTTAATGCACTGGAAATTACACACTTTGGTCTTTGCCTTGACCTTTGCGCTCTTTCCAATTTTAGGCTTGCTGGCAAAGCCAATCCTATTGCCAATGCTGGGGCAGGAATTATATTGGGGATTCCTGTTTATGTGCTTCTTGCCATCAACCGTACAGTCTTCGATCGCCTTTACCTCAGTGGCTCAGGGAAATATTGCCGGTGCGATCTGTAGTGCTTCTTTTTCCAATATTATCGGGATGTTCATTACCCCGATGCTGGTCGCATTCTTTATTCTTGGGCAATCCCAGCATGGCTTCGATCCTACGGCATCGATTCTACAGATTACACTGCTGTTATTGGTGCCTTTTATTTTAGGCCAGTTACTGCGTCCCTGGATTTTCCCAAAAATGCAGAAAATGCCCAAGATCGTCAAGGTATTCGATCAGGGCTCAATTCTGATGGTGGTTTATGGGGCGTTTAGCAGTGCGGTGGTGGCTGGGCTTTGGCGTGAAGTCAGCTTAAGTACTTTGCTCTTACTGCTGCTGGCATGTTCGGTTTTATTGACCATCGTAATGCTGTTGTCATTATTTATCCCACGCTGGCTGGGCTTTAATCGCGCCGACCAGAAAACGGTGTTCTTTTGTGGTTCCAAAAAAACACTCGCCAGTGGTGTACCGATGGCACAGATTCTGTTTATAGGTCAGCCACTTGGCATGATTGTTTTACCGATTATGATTTTTCATCAAATCCAGCTCATGGCCTGCGGTGTGATTGCGAATCTCTGGGCCAAACAGGCGGTACATACAGAAGAATAATTCGCTTATTGCTTTTGTTTGCCGTATAATACTGCCCAACTTGTTGTGCTTAGCTCTGACGGTATCCGTCTCGGTGGGCCAAAAGAATGGTCTGTTGTGGTGTTGATCTGCCTGAATCCTGATTCTGGCCCTTCCTCAATATTTGAGAGTGATCAATTGCGATGACAGCAAAACCTTCTTTCATCTTAATGGAGTAATCGACGATGCGCGCCGATATTCACCCAAAATACGAAAAACTAGTTGCTACTTGTTCATGTGGTAACGTAATCGAAACTCGTTCAGCTGTTGGTAAAGAAACTCTTTACCTGGACGTATGCTCAGCTTGCCACCCATTCTACACTGGTAAGCAAAAGAACGTTGACACTGGCGGCCGTATCGACAAGTTCAAACAACGTTTTGCTGGTATGTCACGTTCTGTTAAACGTTAATACCCAAAATGAAAAAACGGGCTTTATGCCCGTTTTTTTGTGCCTGCAATTTAGAAAATCATTTCACGTTTCTAGATTGAAAGGCGAGTACAAGACCTTAGTGGTCTTGTACATCAATCAGATGATCCAGTTTTTTCTGGAAATAATCACCCTGAATAAAGCGGGCATCGACGTTCCAGGCATTCGCAAATAAGGTCATGTCATTCAGTTCACGAATCATGATATTCACTGGTTTGATTTCATTGTACGTGGTGATTTTTTCCTGTAACTGTTCAATTTCAGCATCATTGTTTAGCATCTTGGTCAGTTTGCTATCCAGACTCAGACCATTGATATCGAACTCACGTAGCAGGGTTTCACTATACATTGAGTGACCAAAGTTACGAATCGCAATCCGCGCACCATGTTCACGTAAAGTACGTAGATATTTCTGCGCATCCTGCTGGTTCATCAGGATATCTTCTTCTGAGAACTGTAAAGTTAAAGGATACTCGACTTTACTGCGAATAATGGTAATCAGTTTGGAAATAAACTCAGGGAAAGTACGGTCCTTAAATAGCACAGCACGGTTCAGGTTCACGATTAAACGGGCATCCGGATACTGGGTAATGAAGTTGTGCAACTGTTTGCTTGATTCAACCAGAATCCAGCGATCGAGTTTAATAGACAATTCATCATCTTCATTGAGTTCCATCAAGGAAGAAATATCCTGCCATTTATTTTCAAAGATAAAGCCACTAGTCACCTCATACATATAGAGGTTGGTATCTTCTTTATCATAGAGCTGTTGATATTTCAGATGAATTTCACCACGTTCCAGACATTCACGCAGTGCTTTTAATACTGGAGAGGTTGTGAGTGGTACAGTGCTGACTGCCGGACTGACCGGTATGGACTCAGACGCTGGAATAACGGGTTCTGAAACCGTGAAGTCAATGCTCGGCATTGAAATCGATTCCTGAGTCGTTGCAGGAATATCCAGAACAAATTCAGACGTTTTTTGTGCTTGTGGTAAAGGAGTAGAGAAGGCCCGACCGACTAATTCATTACAATGGCTTTCATCACGCAACTCACCGTCAAGCAGGGTATAACCGATGCGTAGATTGAGCGGATAAGTTTGCTGATTCACTGTAATAAGCTGTGGTTTGGTCAATGAACCTAACCCAACAAGTTTGGATTCCAGAATGTCTTGCGCATCTGCCTGAATGATCCCCACCAGAACATCATGTTCCAGTTTAAAGAGTGGAATACGAACCTGCTCTTTTAGAAATTTCTTAACTTCATGGAAATAACCTATGTAGGTCGCCCAATCACCATTCAGGACTTGCGGCTCATACGCAGCAAAGGAGAACGTGATCAATGCATTGGCTTTGGCCGGTTCACGATTGAGTTCACGCTTAAGTGACTGTAAGGTATTTGGCTTGTTTGCAACTTTTTCAGAAGAGGCACTCGCCTGATTAGTCGCTGTATCAATCGTAATTTGTAGTGCATCTTCTTCAGCACTAGATGCCAGAAATTCCAGTTTTAATGGATTGGCAGCAGCCACATTTGGATTCGAAGAAGTAATATCAAAACGACCTAAATCAAATTGACCCTGAGAAATCTTTTTAAAGCGGGATTTAAAATCATTCAAATCTTGCGGCTGTAACAGGTCTAAAAGTGGCAGACCGATAATATCGTCCTCGCTTTTAAGGCCAAACAGTTTGAGATAATCGGCATTGGCCTGAATATGGATGCCTTCCTGAATGGTTGCGACTGCACGGTTACTATCTTCTACCAGTGATTGTGCTTGGCTTTGTGCAGTTTCCAGTTCTTCCATTAAATGGCGCTGGGCTTGCATGGTACGGCTAAAGGAAAGGGCACGCACCAGATTCAGGAAGAAGCGGTCTGGATAATCCAGATTTAGAATGTCAAAAATGCCTTTACGGATATATTGGGCATATTGTTCAGCCTGATAATCTTCCGGCTTTAACAAAAGAATAGGAAGATCAGGTTGCTGCGAAAGTTGAACCAGACTTAAGGCCTGTTCATATTTCAGATCATAAGCACGACCAAAAATAATCAGGTCCCAGTTAAAGTTTAACTGTTTTTCAAAAGATTGCAGATCATCAAGCAGAACGGCATCGACCTGATATTCATTGCTGGTTAAGAGATCACGGATTTGGTTATATCTAATTTGATTATCATCAATGATCAGTAAACGTGTTTCAGTACGTTTTAACTTTTTAGACAATAATGGATTTCTCACTTCAATGCTTCCCATAAATCGTGATTTCTAGTTTCATTCAATTGCTTATGTATAAAGTTTTCGATGACATCTTCTTCTTGATCATTTAATAATTCATAGTCGAAACGGATAAAACTTTGTGTAATGAGCTGTGCCTTGGTCAGGTAGATTCTGAGTTCTTTTTGGCCAAGTCGTAAATGAATGGTTTGTTTTTCCCTAAACATTTGTGAGCCAGAGACAATAATACTGGTTGAGACCTGATCGAGCTGGGTCATCTGTACCAGAATAGCTGGCTGATAATTGATACTGTGTTTGTCGGTACGGGCATAAACTGCGCAAGGAAACAGTTCCTGTGCCAGAATTTCCAGGCCAATTTCCAGACTTTTATCTGCTGACTGTTTGATCCAGCGAATGACTCCGCCACGCCACTGGCTTTGAGATTTTTCCTGAACCAGAATAAATTCACCAGTTTTCAGATTGGCAGGCGTGATACCTGACCATTTAATCCGGTAACCATTAACACTGATATCGAGAACTTCAGCGGTATGAATCTGTTTGGCTTCGCGATCGAGCGCCTTGATACTGCTGAATCCGCTTGGAACGGCATTATGCATTGAGCTGACAAAACTGCTTTCGCTCTGGAAACCATAATTACCTTCCAGTTCCAGCGTTTCATTAAAGTTTTTACCCTTAGACAGATAAAAATGCGCCACCGTTAAGCCAAAGCAGATATTGATCTGTGCGGAATATTCATAACGTTCATGACGGCGTTCGACATTATTCGAAAGCAGGTTATAGATATGAAAATGCAGGGCAGGTGTCAGGAACAGTTTTTCATTACGTGACAGATACTGGGCATTTTTGCTTTGCGTACCGGTCAGGTGTTCCATCAGGTTTTGTGTCGAAATATAGAAGCTCGGCTGGAAATGCTGACCCTGATGAGAATTCAGTAAAGGCGGATGATCTTTGCTGGCATCGACCACATAACGTGACAGTGTGGTTTCTTTTGGCAGAATCTGAACCAGTTTTGCCCAGTCCGCACTGCATAAATATAATCCCTGAATCTCAGCTGGGCGGATCTGATGGGTATTGAAAATATCCAGCAAAATCAGTCGTGCATAGGCTTGGGTAATATTCTGGATTTCGTGCTGGGTGCCAAGAACCTGATTGATGTTGGTCTGATAGAAATTATTTTCCATCGCACATTCCAGCAACTGATGTGCCGCCAACCACTGGCCAGCGCCAGGTGTGCTATACAGCATATGCTGTTGATAGAGCAGCAGGCTTAACTGTTGCAGGCCATAGTAGATGGACACCATCCGGGCACTTTGCAGGCTTTTCTTTTTGCCCAGGGAAAATAGTGAAAACTTTTGATGATTCAGCTGATGATTACAGCGTTTGGCAATATCTATATAGATTTTGGCAAAATAGCTGCGTAACAGCATAGCCAGCTCAATAATCTGGTCATTGCGATCTGTCGTGATCAGACCCTGATTGACGAAATGTTTCTCAAGACTGGCCAAAACATTTTCAAGGGTAGGGTGCAATACCTGAATCAGGTCAAAACGCAAGGTTTCCGCACATTTCAGTTCGGAAATTTCCAGTAAAGCACTGAACAGAGACTTGGATGAATTCCCCAATTGCAGGATTGAAATTCCTGCGACCCATTCCTGCAATGCTTTGGCATTTGTGGGACAAAAACTTAGCTGTTCTATGGTGAGTTCAGCCGTTGTCTGAAAAATGTCTGCAGTATGCTTACTCATCTTTATTATTTAACTCAAAAATGTTGAAACCCCAAAAAGCGGTGTCTTATTCTTCTCGCCCGCTATTTCTCGAACTAGTTTAGGAACCAGATACCCCGGTAGGTTCGCTAAAACTTCTGTATAAATCTCATTGATGTGCTCAGCAGGTAAATCAAAATGATGCGCACCTTTTACTTTATCAAGTACATGTAAATAATAGGGCATCACGCCAGCATCAAACAAGCGATAGCTTAAATCAATCAAAACTTGAGCAGAATCATTAACCCCTTTTAATAAAACTGCCTGATTGAGTACCGTGATCTGATGCTGAACCAGCTGATTAAGCTGCTTACAGGTCAGGTCATCCAGCTCTGATGCATGGTTCGAGTGTACCACTAGAATAATACGTAGCCTACTGTTTTTTAACATGCTTAGTAGCTCTTCGTCGATCCGGTTTGGGATCACAATAGGAACTCGTGAATGTATTCTTAAAAATTTGAGATGTGGTACCGATTCTAGTCGTTCAATCCAGGTTTTTAATTTTCGGTTAGATAAGGTCAGTGGATCGCCCCCACTCAGAATTACTTCATTAATATCTGGCTGACTTTCCAGATATTGTTTGATATTGGTCCAGTCTTCATTTTTAGGGAGATTTTCCTGATAGGGGAAATGGCGTCGGAAACAGTAACGACAGTGGACTGCACAGGCACCGGTCAAGGTCAGTAGAAAACGTGACTTATATTTATGTAGAACACCAGGCTGCTGGTTGGCCTGTTCTTCACCTAGGGGGTCGGTGACAAATCCCGGATGATCTTCCAGTTCCAGATGATGCGGTAACACTTGTAATAAAAGTGGATCTAAAGGATTGCCTGGCTGTATTCTGGAAGCAAAAGCTCGTGGCACACGTAATTTAAAGGCTTGAGAGGCCAGAAGAGCACCAGATAACAGCTGATCTGGAGAAAGCTGTAAAATTTGCAGTAGTTCCTGTGGATCGGTAATCAGGTCACTCAGTTGCGATTGCCAATTTGCTTCTTGATATAAATACTGTGTCATGCCGGGAGATCAAAAAAAGATGAAGGCGATAGCCAGAAGTGCGCAGTTTAGCAGTTTGTCTACAGATGGGAATGTGAAAGCTGGCTAAAATTTCTCTAAACACGATCAGTTTGCTATGGTATGCAAAAGCATAGAGACTTTTATGTGCTTGGAAGACTGGTTGTGCACCAGTATTGGAATAGCTGATGCTAAGTTAAGCAGTGTCAGCAAGTTAAAACCGATTTTTTCGTTGCGACTTGGTGTATTGCTCATTTAGAATACGCAACATTAAATGAATGTGCATGTGGCAACTCATGTTCGTGTCAGACTTGCTAAATGACATTGCAACAGCCCATAGCATCAATAGCTTAAAGTTAGTAAGTTTGGAGTGAGCCAATCATGGCCTATTATTCTACGAACGATTTCAAGTCTGGCCTGAAGGTTATGCTTGATGGTAACCCATGTTCAATCATGGAAAACGAATACGTTAAACCAGGTAAAGGCCAGGCGTTCAACCGCGTTAAATTACGTAACCTTCGCAGTGGTAAAGTTTTGGAAAAAACTTTTAAATCTGGTGATTCTCTAGAAGCTGCAGACATCGTAGAAGTAGAAATGGAATACTTGTACAACGATGGCGAAATGTGGAACTTCATGGATCCTGTAACTTTCGAACAGATCGCTGCTGATAAAACAGCAATGGGCGACGCTGCAAAATGGTTAAAAGACGATTCAAATGAAAAATGTACTATCATGTTATGGAATGGCGTACCTTTAACAGTAAGCCCACCAAACTTCGTAGTATTAAAAATCGTTGAAACTGATCCAGGCGTTCGTGGCGATACTTCTGGCGGTGGCGGTAAACCAGCGAAACTTGAAACAGGTGCAGTAGTACGTGTTCCATTATTCGTTCAGCAAGAAGAAAGCGTTCGCGTAGACACCCGTACTGGTGACTATTTAGAACGTGCATAATGGTCGGAAAATAGACTATTATCAAAGGGGATGACTAAAATCATCCCTTTTTTTATGCCAAAGTCTTAGAGGAATTCGAAAGGAACAAGCGTAAAGTCGCAAGGGAAAACAGCAGTACCTCGAATAAAAAAATCACGCTGATTTATATGCTTCACAAAATGAGGGATTGAATGGAAACTTTACAACAGAAGTCAACCATGACTTCGAAAATCATCTGGCTCCTGGTAGCCATAGTTGGGGCAGTCTCCTTTGGGATTCTTGCACTCAGTCGTGGTGAGCATGTGAATGCAGTCTGGCTGGTACTGGCCGCAGCCTGTGTATACAGCATTGCTTACCGTTTCTACAGTTTATTTATTGCCAATAAAGTTTTTGAACTGAACGCACGCCGTTTAACACCCGCCCATCGTCTGGGTGATGGTCTGGATTATGTACCGACCAATAAAAGCGTATTATTCGGTCACCATTTTGCCGCGATTGCCGGTGCGGGTCCTTTAGTCGGTCCTATCCTTGCAGCGCAGATGGGTTATCTGCCAGGCACGATCTGGCTACTGGTCGGTGTGGTACTGGCAGGTGCGGTACAGGACTTCCTGGTACTGTTTATTTCTACCCGTCGTGACGGCCGTTCACTGGGTGAAATGGCAAAACAGGAACTGGGTACCTTTGCTGGTATTATCGTGATGCTTGGTGCGCTGGGTGTGATGATCATCATCCTAGCAGTATTGGCGCTAGTGGTTGTCAAAGCACTGACCAATAGTCCATGGGGCGTATTCAGTATTGCAGCTACGATTCCGATCGCCATCTTCATGGGGATCTACATGCGATTTATCCGTCCGGGTAAAATTGCAGAAGTTTCGATCATTGGTTTCGTATTGATGATGCTTGGCATTATCTATGGTGAAAACGTTGCACAGCATCCATACTGGGGGCAGCTATTTACCTTAACGGGTACTGAGCTGACTTGGGCACTAATCATTTATGGTTTTATTGCATCGGTATTGCCCGTCTGGTTATTACTTGCACCACGTGACTATTTATCGACCTTCCTGAAAATTGGTGTGATTGCCGGTCTGGCGATTGGTATTCTGTTCGCGATGCCGGAAATGAAATTGCCAGCGATTACCAAATTTGTTGATGGTACAGGCCCAGTATTCGCTGGTTCAATGTTCCCATTTCTGTTTATTACCATTGCCTGCGGTGCGATTTCCGGTTTCCACGCACTGGTTTCTTCAGGGACGACACCGAAACTGGTCAATAACGAACGCGATATCCGGATAATCGGTTATGGCGGCATGTTGATGGAATCCTTTGTAGCGATCATGGCTTTGATCTGTGCCGCGATTCTTGATCCAGGTGTGTACTTCGCGATCAACTCACCAGCGGCACTACTAGGGACAACCGTAGATACTGCGGCTGAAGCAGTACGTAATCTTGGTTTTGTGGTAACGCCTGAAGCGCTGACTCTCTTGGCTCAGGAAGTGGGTGAGAACTCGATTCTGTCACGTACGGGTGGTGCACCGACTTTCGCGATTGGTATGGCGCATATCATTACTGAAATCTTTAACAGCCGTGAAATGATGGCTTTCTGGTACCATTTTGCGATTCTGTTTGAAGCCTTATTCATTCTGACAGCGGTAGATGCGGGTACTCGTGCTTGTCGCTTCATGGTTCAGGATACAGTCGGTATCGTGATTCCTGCGGTAAAACAATCTCATAATTTCTTCGGTAATATGCTGGGTACAGCCGTTGCTGTTGCGGGTTGGGGTTTCTTCGTTTATCAGGGCGTCGTTGATCCATTAGGCGGTATTAACAGCTTATGGCCACTGTTCGGTATTGGTAACCAGATTCTGGCTGCAATGGCATTGATTCTGGGTACAGTCATCCTGTTCAAGATGAAGAAAGAGAAATATGTGTGGGTAACCATTGTTCCAACCGTATTCCTGTTTATTACTTCAATGACAGCCGGTTGGCAGAAGATTTTCCATGAAAATCCAAAGATCGGTTTCCTGGCACAGGCAGAGCGTTTCAATACGGCAATTGCGAATAATGAAATTCTGGCGCCAGCGAAAACCCTGGCTGAAATGCAGACTGTCGCAATGTCGAATCAGATCAATGCAGCACTTTGTGGTTTCTTTATGATTGTGGCGTTTGTAATGCTATTTGCTGCAATTGGCGTAATCCGTCGTGCACTAGCGAGCCCTGTACCAACCGTAAATGAAGCAGAGGCAGTGTATCGCGATCCTGAAGAAATTCAGCCTGCAAAAGGACATTAAGGAGCAGCGCATGAACTTGAAGTTTGCTAAAGGCGGAAAAGCGGTCATTTATAAGATCATCAAGATGACCGTGATGTCACAAAAAGACCTGATCCTGAACCCGAAAAATTGGTCACGGATTGCGACGTTGTGGCAGCGTTTACAGCAGAGTTTCCGCCTGATGGTGGGTGTACCTGATTATCAGACCTATTTGGCGCATATGAAAAAGCATCATCCTGATCTGGAAGCGATGGACCCTAAAACATTTTATCGTCACTGTGTGGATTCACGTTATCCATCTGCTGGTGGAGATATGAAGAAGTGTCCATGCTAATGCATGAATAAAATGAGCGCCTTTCGGGGCGCTTTTTTATGGGAAAATTTTAGGATTCAAACAAGATAAAACAAAATTATGATCTATTTTGACATTGGGAATTTAAATTTTTAAAAAGCCTTTATCTTTTAGGTATAAGTTCAGATCTCAAAGGTTTTTAATAGCCTGTTATTTCTAATAAATATGCCAATCAAAATGCAATTTTTCTAAACTTTAATCTTAAAGCTTCAATTGGCTCTTACAAGAGATTTAATCATATAAAATTTCTAAAATTCCTAATTTATTCTGCAGAAATAAAGTCGGCAGATGAGTGATCTTTGGGGAATTTTAAAAATCAGTGTATGTTAATCCTACAGCATGTTTTATTAGGGAAAATATTGTGATCTGGGGCATGAAACAAAAAGAAAAGCTGGATATTGCGCACGATAATGATGAGCTTGAACAAAAGCTGGCTGATTATGCACCCAAGATTCAAAAATTTTTCGAAGAAATTAATGCGATTGTTCTGGATAAACATGCACAGACCAGATTAGCGCTATGCTGTCTGATTGCAGGCGGTCATGTCTTGTTTGAAGATTTACCTGGTTTGGGCAAGACCACTTTGGCAAGCAGCCTAGCCCATCTCGCAGGACTGAAATTTCAGCGGATTCAGTTTACCAATGACATGCTGGCCAGCGATGTGATTGGCATCAATATGTTTAACCAGAAAGAACATCAGTTTGAGTTTAAACAGGGACCTATTTTTACCCAGATTTTGCTGGCAGATGAAATTAACCGTTCCAGTCCCAAAACTCAGAGTGCATTACTGGAAGCGATGGAAGAAGGCTATGCCACTGTGGATGGGATACGCTATGCATTGCCTAAGCCATTTTGGGTAATCGCGACCCAGAATCCGTTATTTCAAAGTGGTACTTATGCCTTACCTGAATCTCAGCTAGACCGTTTTTTAATGCGTCTATCTCTGGGTTATCCATCCCGTCATGCTGAAAAACTGTTATTACAGCAGGAATCCCGTTTTGCCTTGATCGCCAGCTTGGCACATGTGTTTAGCGAAAATGAAGTGTTGGAATTACAACAGCTGACCCATCAGATTTTTATCAGTGAAGCGGTTCAGGAATATATGCTAGATCTTGCGGAAGAAACCCGTAAGAAACGCCAAGGCTTATCAACACGAGGTTTGCTGGCGCTTAAACGTGCAGCACAGGCGAATGCCATCATTCAGCAACGCAGCTTTGTAACTCCAGATGATGTACAAGCCGTTTTTGTGGCAGTTGCCGCCCATCGTCTGGGGCTGAGCGATGCAGAAACATTAAATGTGATGCAACAGGTTGCAGTCAGTTAAAGGAGTCCGCTTTTGGATAAAACCTGGCAAAACTGGCTGGCGAAACGCTTTCAATTTTCACAGCAAAAACGACTTTCCCAAAAGGATGTACTGGTCTTTATTTATCAGCAGGGTTATCTGTATCTGGTTCTGATTTTTATCACCTTTATTGCTGGTGTGAATTATGCCAATAACCTGATTTTAGGCTTCTGCTTTTTGATTAGTGCAGTGCTATGTGTCAGCTTCTATCTGACCTTTAAACAGTTGCATGATCTGGATATCGAAATGGTTGCTGAAGACGTCGGACAGGTGGGTCATGCGCTCAATTTGCATTTTTATTTTCAGCAAGCCACAGCCCGGCCGCGTTATCTGTATATTAAGGCTGGTAATCAGCTGGAGAAAGTTTATCTGACTAAACAAAAGCAGCATTGGGTGCTGCCATTTTATGCGGAACGTCGCGGTAAATTTGAGTATCCGGTGATTCAGATCTATTCGGTTTATCCTTTTGGTCTGGTTCGAGCCTGGACCTATCTTTATCATCATCAGTTTGCCTGGGTGGCGCCTAAAGCCCAAAACAATACTTCGGAAAACAAGATTTATCAAAATAGCTTTGAACCGGATATGGATGAGTTCCGTGAATTACGTAATTATCAATCTGGAGACTCGTTACAGGCGGTTTCCTGGAAACAGTTTGCACGTGGGCAAGGCTTATATGTCAAAGTCTTTGAACAGTATCAGGATGAACATAGCATTGAGATTCATTATGAACATATGCCTAGCCAGTCGCATGAGGAGAAACTGGGCTTGATGATGGGACTGATTGAGCAATGTGAGCAGCAGCAATGTGCATATGCGTTACATTTACCACAGGTAGAATTGCCGCAGGGAGCAGGTGAAGAACAGTTACGTAAGGCTAAACAATTATTGGCTCAGGCATAACGGGTGAATCTATGATTGATGGAAAAATCCGAATTTCGATCGTCTTGACCCTAGGCTTGATCATCCTTGCCCAAGTAGCTTTCATCCCGGTGCTGCTCAGCATTATCTTTGTCATTAGCCTACTGTGTATCTGGATTTTTCTTAAACGGCAAAAGCCATTTCCTAAAATAGGGACTTTTCTACTCACTGGTTTGGCATTAGGCAGTATTTATCTCAGCCACCAAAGTTTTATTGGAGTGGAGGCAGGTGTTGCAGTTCTTTCCACTTTTTTATTTGCCAAATCACTGGAAACGAAAAACCGGCGGGATCTGATTATCCTGTTTAATTTTGCGCTTTTTGTTGCGGCCAGTTCATTTCTATATAGCCAGTCTTTTAGTATGGCTGTTGTGATTATTCTATGCTTATTGAGCTGTCTAATTGGTTTATACCGGATTCAGACCAGTGAGTTTCAGCAGAGTCAGCAATCACCACGTATAGCCTTGCAGCAAGATGCCAAATATGTCGGCAGCTTTGTGCTTTATGCTCTGCCGTTTTTTATTTTGTTATTCATCTTCTTTCCGCGTTTGCCACCGCTTTGGCATATCCCGATTCCAGAAAATAAAGGCGTGACCGGGATCGGTGACAGTATGTCACCGGGAGATATTGCTGAATTATCTCAATCTAATGCTCTGGCTTTCCGGATTATTGGGGATGTTAGTAAACTGCCGCCACGTTCAGAGTTGTATTGGCGGGCATTAGTTTTAGATGAGTATGATGGACAGCGCTGGACCAGTAGCTTTATTAATCAGCAGCCTTTAATCCGTCAGCCTGGAGAAGTTGTTCCAGTATCGTCATCAGGGTGGAATTACCAATATTTGGCTGCTGATCCTTCTGTGTTCTGGGTGATGGGGCTGGAAAAATCGATGCCTTTGGAACGCCGTTATTATAACCGTCAGGACTGGAGTATCGTACCAAGGCGTTTAACCCAACGAGTAGAACCGATTCATCTGCAATGGCTAGGTGGTCAAAATACTGAAAGTATTTTACCGGAGCAATTTGTTCAGCGACTGAATACCCAGACTCAAGTCCATTTGGATACTCAGGCACAACAGCTTGCTCAGCGATTATATATACAAAGTGGGGAAGATCCGCGACGTTATATTCGAACAGTCTTGAACTGGTATCAGCAAAATCATTTTGTATATACCCTGAAACCAGGCGTACTTGGTAAAAACCGGATTGATGAATTTCTATTTAAATCCCGGCAGGGTTTTTGTGAGCACTATGCTTCCAGTTTTGTCATGCTAATGCGATATGTTGGAATCCCGGCACGTGTGGTCACAGGTTATCAAGGTGGGCAATTGGCACCCGATGGGAAAAGTTGGGAGGTTCGTCAGTTGGATGCTCATGCCTGGACAGAAGTCTGGATTGACCAAAAATGGCAGCGTTTTGATCCTACCGCAATGGTGGCCCCGCAACGTATTGATGATGGGATGCAAAATTTAATCTCGCAAGATGAGCAAGTATGGGCAAGTAATTCTGGCTGGACGTCACACCGTAATGTATGGCTGACCAAACTAAGAGTCTGGAGTGATTATGCAAGTTACCAATGGCAAAGTAAGGTCGTGGGCTATAATGCCGAATCACAGCAGGGCTGGTTAGCGAAGCTAGGTCTAAGTTCAGTCTATTCCAGCGTAATTTTTTTAATATCCGGCATTGGTATACTCATATTGCTTTATATTCTAAAAATCTATTTTAAAACTCGGCAGTTACAGTCACCTTTTGAACATTCTATTCAGCAGTTTAATCAGTCTTTGAAAAAAAAATTAAAAAGACAACCCGCAGAGACTTTTCATCAGTGGATGTTACGGCTATCTCAGCAAGTTCAGGATAAAGATCAGTCTGTATTCTTTGAAGCAATTAGACTATTTGAAAAATCAATTTATTCAGGCAGGGAATTCTCAGACCAAGATCTGAAAAAATTCAAAGATTTGCTTAAAACTTGTACGTATATATTGAAAATTAAATGAAAAGACTTGTTTTGAGATCGAAAAATTTATAATATGCCAAGCATTCTAGGTGTATAGCTCAGTTGGTTAGAGCGCTACGTTGACATCGTAGAGGTCTCCAGTTCGAGTCTGGATATACCTACCAGGATTAGGTTTTATACAGTTTTCTATGTGGTTGTATAAAGCAGAAAACCTCCTAAATTCATCGGTTTAGGAGGTTTTTTTATATTCTCGATTTATCTGCATGTATCTTTTAAATTCGGATGTATTTATATCAGTGTTTAGTTCTCTATAACTTGTAATATAAAGCGTACACTATATTTTAGGAAACCATAAGAAATGAACTTTAGTAAAAGTTAGACATAAAAAATAATAGTTAACCCGAATCGCGGATAAAAAATTGACTTGAAAAATAAGAGGACTAGAGCCATCAGTTGAGTTACCACACAAAACTTAAAACTCTAGTCCCGATGTTTAATAGTACCGAATTATTTTGCGTAATT